>DTYY01000133.1 GCA_012961645.1 Methanosarcinales archaeon
ACACAGGTCTGCCGCCCGTCGGCTAGGGCCGCCTCAACACCCCAGGCGCGTGGCTCAAGGCGTTCGATCTGCGCCGGCGCGAGTTTCGGTCCAAGACACGGGATTCCCTCTTCTTCGAGCGCATCGGCAAGTCCGATCGCAAGCGGCGCTTCAGGACCGATCACGACAAAATCAACGTTCTTGGATCTCGCATAGGGGAGCACATCCTCAACAGTCTCCTTTGCGATCAGGAAATCCCTGCACAATCCTGCAATCCCAGGGTTCTTCCTGCTCATAACCGCATACAGATCGGGGCTGTGTCTGCTGCGTGCGATCGCCTCTGCAATCGCATGTTCTCTGCCTCCGCCGCCTATGAGTAATATCTTCATGTTTGGGAGTATGTAAAGGGAGTTATAAGAGTTTTGTCAGAGCCATGGCTGCCAACCGCCACAACGATTTGCAAGCGAATACGTCACCATATCATTTGGGTACCCTTCCGGTTCAGATGATTGGGCGGTAGTCTCGAGCCAACGACCCAGGGGGTGCTTTCTCGCACTGAACACCGGTTCCAGATCGCCAGCCATACCACACAAGGCTTATGTAATTACACGGCTCATGGTATCTTATGATCAAGACGCTGCGGCAACGCAGAAATTACGTCATAACGCTTGCATATATATCGTTGCTGCTGCTCGGAGGGTGTGCATCGGCTCTGCCCGATGCGAAGGCAGGTGATGATCAGCATGTCGCATCAGGCACTTTGGTCACACTGGATGGCTCAAGCTCAACCGGCGGCAACAATCTTACATACCGGTGGACAGAAGGGAGCATCGTGTTAAGCGAGGGGACGGCGGCATCGTTCAGTTACGTCTTTCCAGCCGGCAAGCACACGATAACGCTGAATGTGACCGATGATACAGGTACTGACACCGATACCGTGGTTGTGCAGGTCAACCCCCCTCTGGTTGCAAGTGCAGGCAGCGATCAGGTCGTGTCTCCAGGCACAAGTGTCAAACTCGACGCATCAGAATCGACCGGCAGCATCACATCCTATGTCTGGAAGGAGGACGGGGCGACCATCAGCACCAGGAGATCGTTCAGCAGAACCTACAGTGTCGGGAGACACGAGATCGCTCTGATCGTCACCGATGATCTCGGCGATCAGGATGATGACACCGTGTCTGTGGTGGTCAACCGTCCACCACAGGCAGATGCAGGACCTGACCGGGCAGTCATCGAGGGGACGTCGATTCATTTTGACGGATCCAATTCCAGTGACCCTGACGGTGATTCCATCTCCTACCGGTGGAAGGAGGATGGCGGCGGCGTCCTGAACGCGGCACCATCCTTTGATATGACGTTTCCATGCGGCACACACCGCATCATGCTGGAGGTGACCGATGCGTATGGCGCGGTTTCTGATCCAGATTATGTGGTGATCGATGTCATCCTGGCGGATCAGAAGCCTCCTGTAGCCGAGGCAGGACCTGATCAGACCGTGCTTGTCGGGACCAATGTGACGCTTGATGCGTCAGGCTCGTACGACTCAGACGGTACGATCACGAAGTATGAATGGCTCGAGGCTGACACTAACACCATATTATGCGAGTCTGTCTCATTCGAGCACCTATTCTCAAGAGGCGTGCATCGTATCATGCTCACCGTGACCGATGACGACGGCGCATCAGCAACAGACGAGGTTGTCGTCACGGTTCGAACGAGCATGGTCATGCCAGAGGCAGATGCCGGCGCAGGTGAGCGCGTGTCCCTGGAGGGTAGAGAGGTGCTGCTCGACGCATCACATTCAAGCGGCGAAAACCTGACATACCGGTGGATCGAGAACGGCACACTCCTATCAGAGGAACCGATATTCGGTCATCTCTTTGCCCCGGGCACACATACGGTCACGCTGGTCGTAACCGATGATTACGGATCCACAGACACCGATGAGATTGTGATCGGCATCGTCCCGGGAGGGGGGGCTGGAGATGTACATATAACGCCAAATACCCAACAAACCGGCAGAGGGCTTCTCCAGTATGCAGCAGCACTTGTTCTGGTGCTGGCGATTGCGGCAATCGCCATCCTTTTCATGCGCGAACGATCACCACATCAGGAATCATCCTATGGATCGCTCACCAGGTCTTCTGGGGAACAAAAACCAGGCACACAGCCCGAAAAATACTCCGAGAAACGCCCGTCTTCAAAGCCGAAATCGACGACAGAGGTCGATGATACAATGATCGATGGCAGACCCCCCGTCAAAGCCGCGGCGCCCGAACCAGATCTGGATCTGAGCGTAAGAGTGCTCGACGAATCAACAAGAACGCCGATTCCAGGCGTGATCGTCCATCTCGGACCCGAGACGCTCAAGACCGGTGATGACGGTGTTGTGACATTTGCGGTGAGCGGCGGCGAGCAGACGATCGATGCACGCGGCATCCCGAATATCTATGACGGCGCAACTGCTTCGGTTTCTGCAGACAACGGGACTGTGACGCTGCTCCTATCATCGGTGGTTCGCCCCGATCACGAGCAGGATATAAGACTGCGTTCTATCAGACAGGCATTCGAGAATCGCTACCGCGAGGTCTCTGGTTACGACCGGTGCATCCCTGGATTCTACCGGAGCATGGTTCAGCGGCAGATCGACTATGTGCGCACAATGACGGCGGTTCATTTTATACACGGGAAAAATACGCCTAAAGAGGTGGTTGATCGGTTAATATCGATCATTGAGGTGGTTTCTGACAGGATATCTGAGACGATGGTCTCCAAACGAAACATCGATCTGTATGCCACCGACGCATCAGGCACCGGGGGCGCATCGGTCTGTGCTGCGAGCCAGATCAGTCATGATTCACTCGCCGATCTGGTGTCAGACCCGTCCGGGTTCGTATCGTCCAGATACCAGAATGTACAGCAGACATTATCTGAAATCGACAGTGAAATTACGTCAAAGACGAGGAACATGAGCACACTCCCGGTTACAGGTATATGGACGATCGCAAAGGATCTGCTTTCAGATCAATCTGGAGAAAATCTTGACCGGGCGCTGCGACTGCTGATTACAGAGGTTCTGCTGGAACATGCAAGAGAGATGTATGAAAATCCCGAAATCGTGAAACGTATGGAATCAGGGGTATTATGAACGGTTTTAGATCTGTTAAGTCTGTACCACTTGCGCTTGTGTTGCTTGTATTGCTTGCACTGTCTGTTTTGCCATGCGCGGGTGAAGCCAACAACACCAGCGAAAACACGGTTATAATGGCGGCAGATGCTGAACGAGTGCTCCTCGATTACTCGATCGATACAATCGATGTTGTCACGATGGCTACGGAAACTTATTATATCGTCGCATACAAAAACGTCATCTGTGGGAGAGGAATCGTGATCTTCACATCTGGTGGTGTTGTGGTAGAGGATGTATCGATCGTCGACAGCGTTGTCGAGGCGGTTGCATGGGGGCAGGCAGCAGATAGGCTAACCACCGAGGGTATCGATGCCATCAAGGTACTTGCGGGCTCACCGCAGGTGATCGAGACAAACCGCATCAATCTGATTACAGCGTGTGATTCACTTGCCGTGCTCGAAAATGATCTCAATCAGTCAAATACCACCGATTATGCGGTGGCTTCTGCCTTTGCCGAGCGTGTTATGAGCGTGGATCAAAATATGGCTGATATATCCAACGGAACCAAATTTTTCCTGAAAGATCTGTCAGAACAGGAGAAGATGGTTGCAGGAGTTGCAAAAACCGCAAACAGCACCAGAAAATCGATTTACAAGGACTGGTCAGACCGGCAACACGCTCAGACTCAGGTTTTGCTGACGCTTGTCTTGATTGTAGTCATAATAGTGGTTTCAACAGCGTTGATACTTACAAGATCAAAGAACAAAGACTCCTTTATAAAAAAACGTGCAAAAGCGCTGATTGGCAAGAAGAAAGAGAATATCATCGATCAGTTGCACAGTCAGGATGCTGATGAGCGAGCAAGGTCCGCTCTGATGGCTGGTGCATCAGCAGACATCAATGAATCGGTCATCCCGCATCTGATTGTGCTGCTTGACGATCCTTTGACAGAAACTAAACCAAACGAACATGAAAAAATACGAGATTATTATTTTGGAACGATCAGTAATATGGTTGCTCCTGAAAGCAAACTTGTACTTATAGGCACGCCTCTTTCAACTTCTGATATTTTTCATGATGATAGAATCGCGAATAATCCTATTTACGGTTATTATAAATTCCCTGCAATTAAAAGTAATGGCTCTCCTCAATGGGATAAGTGGAACTTAGATAAATTAGAATTTAAGAGAAAAGAAATAGGAGAATTAATGTTTGAACGAGAATATCAACTTAGACCATTCGATGATCTGTCTCAATCTTTCTTTCCTTACTCTCTTACAAAATATGCTTTAAAAGACGAATTGCATGATAAAAAAGAAGACAAAAATTACGATCTCTCTGCGCCCAAAGGGCGCTATACTTATGCTGTGGATCCCGCGTTTTCTCAAGATGGCGA
>DTYY01000134.1 GCA_012961645.1 Methanosarcinales archaeon
CGTTACTCGAATCGTGTAATTATACCCCACATCCAGACCTCTGAACAAAAATTCGGAATCCAAAGTCCCCCTGACAGTGTCCCTCCCCCCATCAATGCCCCCACGCACCTCCACATCCGCTTCTGATCCGATCACCACCCGCATATCCACATATCTCCCGACGGGCAGCGGATTTCCGTCACATGGGACAGCTGAAAGCTTCATCTGGGAGAGCAGCGTCGGTGCAATATCCTCCTGCCCGCCTGATGCGATCGTGCCTCTGAAAATCCCGCTTCCAGAGAATAGAAGGGGTATCCGCTGGCTCTCTGGATGTTTCGCGTATCTGTCTGATGCATGCCCACCATGCGCCGCATCAGACGATGCAAAGCACATACCATGGTCTGCGGTCAGCACGAACAGGAGTTTTTCGGTTTCGCATCTATGGTACAGCCTCATGACCGCCTCATCCGTGCCATCGATCACCTCAGTGTATCCGGATGCTCCGAGATGGTGCCCTGCCGAATCAACGGCTCCGAGATTGATGATCAGGATGAAAGGAACGTCGTTTTCGGAGAGATTTCGTATGACCGCATCCGATGCGTCGATCGCCCACCGGTTGTATGCGACATACCGCAGAGTGCCTTTTTCATCGCCGAGATATTCTGTGATATTGCTCCATTCCTCCACCAATCCGGCAACATCCACCGAAACATCTTCATGGCTGTAGGGGTGGAGATCGATGGCAACTCCCGGATTGTTGATCGAGTTGTTCTGGATATGCAGTATCACGTCGAGTTCGTCGCACATCTCTGAAAAATCCCCGTTCTCCATGATACCCGCACAGAAATATCCATTCTCATGCGCGATATCAAAGATCGTCGTGCCCTTTGCGACCGTATCTGGTGTTGCATCTGCGCACCCGGTCACTATGACCGAATGGCCAGGGGACGTGCTCGTCACCGGAGCGTGGACATCGATTATGCGCATGCCGCTTTCTGCGACCTTATGAAGAGTTGTGCAGTCTGCTTTGTCGATGATCGAACCGTCGAGCGCAAAAGGCGTGAATTCGGGATAGCAATACGATGAGCCGAGCCCATCGATGATTAAGAGCACGCAACCGTCGTAATCCGAGCGATGCACCGTGATCTCGGTCACGGCGGA
The DNA here is from genome assembly GCA_012961645.1 of Methanosarcinales archaeon. Lineage (GTDB taxonomy): Archaea > Halobacteriota > Methanosarcinia > Methanosarcinales > Methanogasteraceae > Methanogaster_D. The sequence goes on from DTYY01000134.1 coordinate 1,141, forward strand.
TGCCTGCGGGAGCAGGAAAAGGAGTGAGAGGAGTAGCGATATTTCTGGTTTCATGTTTATCGGTGCTGGTGTTGGAGTTTCTTTGATATAACCTCTCCTTTCCGATCGGTCTTTGTTCCCTCGATCGTTCGATCGTGCACCTCCGCTGGTCCACTGGATACGAAACATCTGGCATCGCCGCCATGCGCAAGCATGGTCCTGCCGCCTTGCGTATGTGTCATAGTGGATGAAGCGAGAGGTTCCAGATTGAGTTCAGATGAAAAAGGCTTGGGCGGGTTTCTGTCATTTAATCTCTGCGATACGAGATATAACATGGTTATTTAACCGTTCACATAAGCAGATGCAGATTACCTATTCTTACGTTCGCAAGATGACTCTTCGCTTGCTTCAAGCACTCCTGTGCATCCCTAAGCGTGGTTGCGGGCATATCATTCATGCAGAACTGAGGGTGGAAGGCGAGCAGATTATACGGTATCTCAGAGTCAAGGTCTGAGATGAATCTTGCGATACTCTCGACCTCATGAGAATCCACGTAGCCCGGGACCAGAAGCGTGCTTGCAACCAGAAATACGGGCTCAGAACGACTTTTTTCGTAATTGGCAAGCCATTCAAAGTTTTTGAGGGTACGCTTGTTGGTTATGCCGCATAGAGCGATATGCAGGTTCTCATCCCATGCTTTGATATCAAATTTTATGGTGCCGCCACTCTCCATCGAAAGCTCTGCTGCCTGCGTAAGTGACCCGAAACTCATGTTTCCGTTGCTCTCCCAGCATACTCTGAGGATCCCCTCATTTCGTTCGATGGCGATCTTTGAGGCGGCTATCGCATGCGGCATCTGTGGCGAGGGATCTCCACCGAAGTAGCATATACAGGAGGTGCTCTCATCAACAAGATCAGCGTGTCTTCGGGCACTCATTGCTGGTTCAAGACGCCCTATAAGTTCTCTGTAGTGCCAGTTCTGGCAGAATAAGCAGTCAAACGAGCAGGCGCCATAGAAAACTGCCAGGTTCTTGTAGCCGTATTCAGGTCCTTTCTTGCTGTGAGAAAACTTCTCTCTAACCTTTACCTCCTGCGCAGAAGTCCATTGCAACGCAGTTTGTCGGCAAAGGATCATAATAACACTGCACAATGCGGCCCTCGCGCCTCCCATCGCCCAGGCGATCCTCCCTGAGGACGGCGATCCTATCGCCCAGCGCCACCGCCTCCTCGAAG
>DTYY01000135.1 GCA_012961645.1 Methanosarcinales archaeon
GTTCGAATCCCGGCGGGTCCGTGCAGATGCCAGCAAAACCGATTAAGGGAATTGCGCGTGATGCTCTGACATTCATACTCGAGGTGAGCAGATCCACCGCGCCAAACGAATTTGCAGGGCTATTGCGCGCTGATGACGGGGTCGTCACAGAGGTCATCGTGCTTCCGGGTACCGAGTCCTCTGAGGTGAGTGCGGTTATGCGCCTGTACATGCTGCCAACGATCTCGATTGCCGGGTCGGTGCATAGTCACCCGACGCCAAACGTCAATCCATCAAGAGCAGACCTCTCGCTTTTTTTGCGGACCGGGAACTGCCATATCATCGTTGGTTTCCCGTATAACGAAAAAAGCTGGCGATGTTATGATGCAAGCGGGCAGAAGAGGGTGCTCCCGGTTCTCGATATCGATTTTGAGGATGAGTTCGTGGTCTGATGCTCGATTTTTAAGCGCGGTCCTGCAAAAATGAGTCTTGCCTCTGTATTGGATTTGAATATGCTCGATGTGTCACACCGAATTCTTCAGAAAGACCTTGTGTTGGGCAGATGATCTTTGATCTGCGTTGGATACAGATTAACACCGATTTACACCGATTTCAACTTTCAGATTGCCTTCCTGTTTCCAGGTTGCCGTAGATATCAACCGGGCGACTGAAACCGCCAGAGTGAGTTTATCTATCATGCAGTTGCACAATTTCCCTAATACAAAGGTGATATGAAATGGCAGATATTGTAGAATCACTGGTTCCTGGCGGAAAAGCGACTGCTGGACCCCCGCTCGGTCCGTCGCTCGGTCCGCTTGGCATCAATATCAAGCAGGTGGTCGATGACATCAACGAGGCGACAAAGGAGTTTGATGGCATGCAGGTGCCTGTCAAGGTGATCGTTGATGCTGATAAGAATGTGACCATCGAGGTTGGGATACCTCCGACTCCGGCACTGATCCTGAAGGAACTCGGGATCGAGAAGGGTGCTTCAGAGGGTGAAATCGTTGGAAATCTCACCATCGATCAGGTGTTGCGGATTGCACGCGTTAAAAAGGATGGTGTTCTTTCTTACACGCTGAAACAGACTGCAAAGGAGATCGCTGGTACGTGTGTGCCGATGGGCGTCACCATCGAGGGGATGCCGCCGAGAGATGCGCAGCGTGCGATCGATCGTGGGGAGATCGAGATACCAGATGAGTGATGCCGGCGATTACTCGATCCTGAATACCGCACGTGCAATCCTGTGCGAGGGTGCAATCTGCGACCACTGTCTTGGGCGGCAGTTTGCAAAGCTGTCGACCGGCATGACAAATCGGGAGCGGGGACATACGATCAGGCTGATGCTCGAAATGATCGCATCTACTGGTGCAGACGTATCAGAACCTGAGTCAGAGCGAGCGAAAAGAGGTCGGTGCTGGGTCTGCAACGGGTTATTTGAGGAACTGGACACATGGGTATCAAGGGGGCTTGAGGCTCTGGGCGGGTGCGAATACGAGTCCTTCCTCGTCGGCACAAGGCTGAGTGGGCTATTATCCGAGAACGAGGAGTTGTTGTGGGAGATCGTCGGGACCGATTATGCCGAGCCACTGAAGTCCGAACTCAACCGCGAGGTCGGCAAGCGCATAGCAGAAAAAACAAATAGAAGCGTTGATTTTACAAAACCGGATGTTGTTGCCATCCTCGACCTTACAAAAGAGATGGTTCGCCTGCAGATCAGGTCGGTATACATCTGCAGCAGATACAAGAAATTGGTGCGCGGCATACCGCAGACCAGATGGTCGTGCAGAACGTGCCGGGGTCGTGGGTGCGAGGAATGCGGCTTTACCGGGCAGATGAGTGTGGAATCGGTCGAAGAACTCGTTGCGACCGACGTCATCGAAGCGATGTCCGCTGTTGACATCGTCTTTCACGGAGCCGGGCGTGAAGACGTCGACGCACGTATGCTCGGAGATGGACGCCCTTTCGTCATCGAAGTCAAGGAGCCCCGCAAGCGAAGCATCGATCTTGCACGACTTGAGCAGGAGATCAATGAACACTGCGAAGGAAAGATCGTTGTCTCTGATCTCAGGTTTGTTGACCGTGAAATGGTCAGGAGACTGAAATCGAAGAGGCATGACAAAGTCTATCTTGCAACGGTCTCGTGCGCCGGCGTGGATCAGGATACGCTGGTTCGGGCACTGGACGATATAACCGGCATGATCAGACAGCGCACCCCATCAAGGGTCGTCCACCGGAGAGCCGATCTGGTGCGGGAGCGGAAGGTGTATTCTGTTCTGCTTGAATCATTCTCTGTGGACTGTGCCGTGATCAGAATCGAGTGCGAGGCAGGGCTATATGTGAAGGAATTGATCTCAGGCGACGATGGGCGGACCATGCCGAGTTTAGCCGGAGCGGTCGGTGCCGATATGGTGGTCACTGCGCTTGATGTGGTGGCTATAAAGGACCAGGTGGGCGAATCATACTCATCAAACTCACATTGACTCAGGGGCATCGATCCCGAGTACGTCCAGCGCGCCTGCAAGCACGATTCTTGCGCACTCAACAAGCCCGATGCGGGCATCACGCAGACCATCTGGCGCACTTAAGACGGGTGAGAGCCGGTAGAACTGATTGAATGCTTCTGCAAGCTCTCGTGCATAGATCGCCACAATGTGCGGCTTTAGATCCGATGCAGCAGCATCGACAACATGCGAGAATCTGGCAAGCTGTTTCACAAGCGAGATCTCGGCGTCACCGGTCAGAACAGACGGATCGATCGAATCAGGGATGCCAGATGCCTTTCTAAGGATGCTCCGCGCCCTTGCATGAGAGTATTGGATGAATGGCGCGCCAAGTTTATCGAAATCAAGAGCGCTCTTCCAGTCAAATGTCGTCGCCTTCTCAGGCGATATCTTCACGATGTCGTACCTGACCGCACCGATGCCGACCGGCACTGAGACGCGCCTTCTGAACTCCTCAGTGGTGTCTGGTCTGCGTTTTGTCACCTCGGCGAGCGCCTGCTTCTCGACCTGATCAAGCAGATCGTCCGCAGAGATGAATTTACCGGCGCGGGTGCTCATCGAACCCTCGGGAAGGGATACAAACTCGAAAATAACGATCTCAGGTTCTTTTATCCCGCATATCCTCAGAACATAGCAGAGCTGACTTGATATGAGCTTGTGATCGGCGCCAAGAACATCGATCATGCGGTCGCACTGCTCTGCTTTCCAGCGGTGGTATGCAAGATCCCGCGTAACATACAGCGATGTGTGATTGCTCCGCCGGATCACGAGATCCTTGTCGAATTCTGGCATCGGAACCGTGAGCGCTCCATCGATGATCTCTGCAAGCCCGTTTCCCTCGAGTTCCTGCAGAAAAGCGGCTACCTCGCCGTCTTTCACAAACTTTGACTCATACACGAACCGGTCATGATGTATGTTCATACGTTCGAGCGTGGACGCGATCCCTGAGATGGCAAGGTCTGTGGCACGATCGAACCGTTCGATCATTCTTTCGTCGCCAAGTTCGATCTTCTGCATCATCTCATCGATCTGCTGAGAAAGATCAAGATCCTCGTTCAATTCCTGGTTTGCATGGATGTAAACGTCTGCAATTGCGTGGTCTGTCTTTTTCTGGTGGTCGAATTCAAAACGATCCAGTGCCCATGCGACGATTGCGATCTGCCTACCCATATCGTTGGTATAGTACTGGATATCCACATCATATCCCACCTTCTTCAAAATTCTTGCAAGAGTATCGCCGATGATCGAATTTCTGATATGTCCAACGTGCAAAGGACCGTTTGGGTTTGCAGAGGTGTGTTCGATGATCACCCTTCCTTTTCCATGGCCTGCCCCGTACGAATCACGTTTTTCAAAGATTTCGTGTATCGTGTCGTTTAAGAATTTTTTGCTGACAAAGAAGTTGATGTATGCGCCTGCAACCTCCACTCTGTCGATCAACGAGTTTTCAGGGATCGCGATTGCGTCAGCGATCGTGCCTGCGATGATCGCAGGATTCTGCCTGTATTCTGGTGCAAGTCTGAACGATAACGACGATGCAAGGTCAGAATGCGTGGATTCTTCGAGGAAGAGGTCGTCTATCGAATAACCGGTCGTATCAAGCGCAGATTTTAGCGCGGATTCAACAGCATGTTTGAATTTGAGAAACATTGTTTCACTCGTGGTTTTACGTCATTTTTGGTACTGTGGGACGGAATAGATTGTATAATCCACATAATCATGCTTAAATATGTCGCTGAATCGGAACAGGTTTATTCCACAATCTTGTGCATATGTCATTCGCGGAGGTTGCATCGCGCAAGTTCGGATAGGTGCTGTATTTTGGATCAACGGACTCTCTGCGCCAGGGATCATAGTTGGAAAGGTTCATAACATCGCTTACACAAAAA
>DTYY01000136.1 GCA_012961645.1 Methanosarcinales archaeon
CCATGTTCCGTATCTTGTGACCCATCTCGGAAGCCACCTTGGAACAGGCATGGAAAGAGGCTTCGAGCGCATAATATCGGCTGTGAATGTGGCACTCGGCGAGAGCGATTCAGTGATGCTTCTGCTCGAGAACACGGCTGGCACAAAGAACAGTATGGGAGGGCGCTTCGAAGACATCAGGAGAATCATCGATGGAGTGGAGCGCGAAGATTTTGTCGGGGTCTGTTTCGACACATGCCACGCATTTGCTGCCGGCTACGAACTCAGGACTGCCGATACGCTCGACGCGACGATGGCACAATTTGATCGGATCATCGGGTTTGACCGGCTGAAGCTTCTCCATCTGAACGACTCGAAGGGTGGCTTGAACTCTGGGCTTGACCGGCATGAGCACATCGGAATGGGTTACATCAGAGAAGATGGATTCAGGGTTATATTGCACCATGACATCCTCAAAAAGCTACCTATGATACTCGAAACTCCGGTCGATGACCGCAGGGATGATGTGGGGAATATTCAGATGGTGCGGATGCTTGCTATGGACTGATGTGTGTGGGTGCATCGAATTGTGACCACCTGAAGAGCTTGCCTGCGGGCATGAGAATCCAAAAGAGTTCATCCGAGTTTTGCAGCCTCGCCGCGCACAAGTTTCCGAAACTTCCTGTGAGCGTCGATGACCGCATCGATCTTGCCTGCGTCCGCACCGACGAGATGATCCACACGCGGATCGTTCCGGTAGTCCTCTTCGAGCGCCTGCGCCAGTTCTACCGCATCATCCCCCCGCGCATGCGCCTCTGCAAACTCCCGCACAAGCCCGATATCGGTGCCGCATAGCGCGATGTTCGCGTACGGAACAGCGTACTCGTTGCCATTGAAGACGATCGCAACCCCACCCGCATCCCGGACACGCCTGAGCATCGCAAAGTCGGTGATCGAATCCCCGACAGCGACCAGATCGCCTGGCGTCATGTTGTGACTCGCAGCGATCTCCTCCAGTGCCTTTACCTTGCGTGCACCTCCGACCACCCGCACCTGCAAAAAAAGATCACCAAATCCTGTTTTTTTCAGTTCATCGAAGTAAAAATCGTTCAGGCGATTAAAAATCGTTTCATCGTCATCGATATCAAGAATATCCCTCTCGATTCTCTGTATACACGCGATATCATCCTCTGTGAGCCGCTTTCGTAATCCCGTGAGGTCGAGTTTCGTGCACGAGATATGGTCCTGATCCACGCCGAGCGCTGCACCGATCTGGTGGGCGTGCTGCTCGTAGCTCGTCGAGATGATGTGTACATCCCAGCCTCCGCTCTTCAACCTTGCAATCAGGTCTTTTGCGCCGGCAACGATCCTTGCATGTGACGAGACCTCTGTGATATCCGACTCACTGATCCCGTGCACGAGCAGGAACGGAACGATTAACGCGAGTGTATCACCGGGTTCGTAGTTCTCACGACCTGAGAGCGCCAGAAAGTCGTCATATCGACTCAGCGTCTCGAATATTGCGTCCCCGCTCTCGATTAATGACGTTACCTCGTAGGCGTTGTCCTGCGGCGACAGCGGACCTTCCAGATCAAAGCAGATGACGTTCATGCCAGCCGTATATGATGCCTGCATATTATCAAAGCCTCGCATCAATGCCCGCCGCCCAGCAGACTGACCAGCACAACGACGAGGACTCCGAGAATAACCATCTTCGCGGCAGCCGCGGTAACACTCTGCCTCGAGAGCCGTCCTGAGTAGATCCCGAGCAGAACCAGCGCAGCAAGGCTCGCTCCAATCGAGAACGCAAGCGCAATTGACTCGAGGACGACGAATGGTATGATCGGTATCATGGAGCCGATGAAACTCGCACCACCGTGTGTAATCGAGTCGAGCCGTATCTTCCGCCTGGTTCCCAACTCGATCCGTGTACCTGTCAACCTGCGTAGAAGCGGTCGTTCCTTCTCAGCCAGTTTGGCGTACTCAACCGTGCTCTCTGCCAGATAAGAGCCGATGCCATTTGTCACTGCAAGTGCCACCGCAACGCCCAGACCAACATGCACAACCCCCTCGTTTGTGGCGCCAGCGGTCGATGCCCCGATAACGCCCCCGAGCACCGCAAGAATGCCGTCGATGCTGCCCAGGATGATGTATCGTCCCTGTTCCACTTTTGTCATCCGGTCTTTGCTTCGCGCAATTTGATCAATGCGAATATACAGTAATTGATGATATCCCTGTATTCAGACTCGATACCTTCGGAGACCTTCGGAGGTTCTTTCGATTCTTCCAGACTACGTATCCTGCACGCCTTGACGAGTATCTGATCGGTTATCGACGGAAGCCGCATCGTCCTCCACGAATCGCCATAATCTGCGTTTTTTGCGACCATCAGCTCTCTGAGTTCCCTGAGGATCTCATCATATTCTTCGATCGTGTCTCTTTCCTGCGACATGTCAGCATCTGTACTTTGGTCTATGCTGGTATAAGTGTCTTGTCGTAGGATTGCAAGTTTTTACGGTCTACAGTGCCTTTTACACCCTTCGCACCCTGATCAGCCGGACATCGGTGTCATCAAATTCCAAATAACTGCTGGTAACCAGCTTTGCATATTTGAGATGCGCTGTGGTCGCTGCAAATTCATCACCAAGTCCCAAAATGGCGAATCAGAACCAGATATGAGGTAAGAGGAATTTAACCGTAGAAGACGCCGAGGGTGAGATTCGAACTCA
>DTYY01000137.1 GCA_012961645.1 Methanosarcinales archaeon
ACGTGTGATATGTGATATACTAGCTGTAGAGACATGCAACTTGTTAATCGTTTTGTGATCATACTTTAAGGCAACCTCGTCAAGATATTCGAACAATCCCTCGACATCGATGAAATGTGTGATCGGGATGTATCTGCCGTTCTCCACATAGACGTATGTCCCTGCGCCGCAGTGCGGATGCATCGTGAACCTCACCTGCGGCTCCCCTTTCTTGACCTCACCGAAGTTTGATATCGGAACCACGCATGGAACCGGATAGAAATCGTCTCTCGTGATCTCATAATCGGTCTGCTCTTCGATGCACCTGAATGCATCCGGGATCGTGATCCTCCATTCTTCACGATCTTTCTGATCGATCCTCCCTGCAAAAGAGACCGGCTGTATATTCACGCCCTTGACCACATCGAGGTTCTCTGATGCGAACCGTATCATCCCACCGATCTGATCGTCGTTTACTCCCCTGATCAATGTCGGCACAAGAGTTATACTCTTGATCCCCGCCTCCCTGCAGTTCTCAATCACGCGCTGTTTTGTCGGGAGTGCATTGAATCCACGGATATGGAGGTATGGTTCAGGGGTTATGCCATCGAACTGGAGATACACGGTATGAAGCCCTGCCTCAACGAGTTCCCTGCAGTACTCCACGCTCCTTGCAAGCCGGACGCCGTTTGTTGCGATCTGGATCTGCACAAAATCAAGATTATGCGCCATTCTCACAAGCACTGGCAGATCATCTCTGACTGTTGGCTCGCCACCAGAAAACTGTATCGCCCAGTTGCGTACCGGCTTCTCTCTGATCAACAGTTGCATCATCTCCCTGATCTGTTCAACGGATGGCTCATACACATAACCGGCAGCGGCTGCATTTGCAAAACAGACCGGACACCTCATATTGCACCGGTTCGTAACATCGATCAGCGAGAGAACGGTTGTGGTCTTGTGTTCAGGACAGAGTCCGCAGTCATAGGGGCAGCCCTTATCCCTCTCGGTCATCGGGTTATCGACCCCGGTTCCATCGTGCCAGAACCCTGCGAATCTACTGTAAAGCGCTGCATCAGACCAGTACACATCCCTGAATGTGCCGTGTTCTGCACAGGTCTTATCGAGCAGCACCTGTCCGTTCTTTTCATATACAGTTGTATCGATCACCTTTTTGCATTCCGGACAGAGCGATTTTGTTTGCATGTGATCACTTTCACTAACTTCAATTTGATCTATCACAAATCACAATCATTAAATAGGTTTTCATCGGTCACCCTGTCATGTTATTTTGATGGTGGCAACACCTCCGCTGAAAGAATGCGAATATAGATACCGCTTATTCTATCATGGCTGATGAGAGGCACCGTGATTGTTACTCTGATGGCACTTCAGATATCACAGGTCTGCGTCAACAACCTCTCTTAACCGCTCAACCGACATCTTCTCCGGTTTCTTCACGTGTGCTGGAGGTTCATCGTACGGCATTTCGGCAAGCGCGCTGCTGAGTGCCGGAAGAACCTCATACTCCTTCTGGAGCGAATAAAACCCGGGACGAGCTCCACCACCACGGTCCGCACGGCATCTTCTCGGATCGCCCGGAATAAAGCCCCGTTCCTTGATAAACGCTCCAGGATCGATTCTTCTGATGGTGTTGACGAGTGCGGTGACCATCGCCTCCTCTCCGTGTATGAGCAAGCCGTAGCAGGTCTCCTTGATCGTGACATCGGCATGGAGTTCATAGATCAGGAGATGCATCTCGCTTGGCAGTTCCGACGAGAGCACAACCAATCTGGTGATTTTACTCAATATTCACACCTCTGTTACGTAAACAACATCTTCTTCCCCGATATCGCGCAGTTTCTCGAGATCGATGACCCTGCCTATAATGTTCGTATACGCGAATTTCTCGCCGGATGGTCCGTATCTCGAATCATCAACGAGTTTCACGCCGATCATCTGGGCATACTTCGCAGACTGGCTCGTAACACCGATTTCACCGGCTGGCACGGTTTCTTGCGGCGTGTTCTCAGGCATTATCTCCTTCTTCACCTCAGGCACCTTGAAGAGCCTTGTATTCTCATACGCCGTAAAGACGGGAAGCACGCCGACAGGCGATTTGAGAAGCCCGAGGGCATGCCTGAAGAAGCCGATCGTATTCGGGGCGATGTCGTCATACAGTTCGATCTTCAGAAGATTCTTCTCAGAGACGCCACGTACGGTAACCTCTTCGGCTCCCACGATCTCCATCGTGGTCTCAGGCGTCTGCTCCACGACTATGTCGCCATCGCCGATCTCACCCTCGCGGTGCATGGTTATGCCGCGTCTGGAGAGTTCCTCTTCTGCGCCCCTCATCGTTTTTCCGAGCAGCATGATGCGCCTGGGACGGATGTCCATCGCAATGGTCTGATCCTTCTCTATGAGCTGGATCAGTTCCATACCACGACTCACCCTCCCGGCCACTGAATGACTCGGAGATGAGGTTTTGTCGAGTTTCGATATGTATACACGTCCGAGTCCGGCGCCGGTCGATCTAACTGTCACTATACCAGCTCTTCTCGGTTCTTTATGCTCGAAGGGGCATTCTTCGCCCTGCAACGATTCGATGGATGCGAACGAATGTGCGATGGTGCTAAATGTCAGTGTATTGTCCTTTGCAGCTGCTAAAAAGTGTTCTGCGCCGTAAGGGGCATCTGGTGATAATTCAACCACTGCATACGTGAATATACGCATTCCCTGCTCGATTTTAGTCGAGAGATCGGTTGTCACGATCTTGTCAACGACCGTCTCCCAACGCTCGACAGGAGTGATTCCCTTGATCGAGTCGTCTGTTCCAAGAGAGTCGACCACGCCTTTGCCGCTCACAACTCTGCCGATGATGCCGCCATCTGCCGGTGCGCCGTGTACAGCAGTATGCAGTTGTTTCGATATGATCAGATACGTGTGACTCGCATCATAGCCGCCTGTGCCAAGGAGCACGTTCCAGCGTATATATTCATGATCCCTGTGTGATGGTGTAATATCCGATCTGAACGGACCGAATGCGACCCCTTCTCTCCCGGTCCACCTGACTCCGGAACTCGCGATCTCTGATTGCGTATTCTGCCATATCTCCTGATATGCTGAGAGTTCAACCCCTATGTCGCCTTTTGTCGTACTGATCAGATACTCAGCCGTGGCTTTCTTTGACTCCTCAGTCCCCCTGATGATGGCGATTGCGGTCTCTCTGTAAGGTACCTCCAAATCTTTGATCACGTCTGCAAGCGTGGAGCCGTCATCCACAACAAGCGGCCTGTTATCAAGCTCGATATCAATCATGGGTTATACATCTCGTCGCGTTCACTCTCATCGAGTTTTGCGATCACGTTTTCCACATCACCGATATCAACGATCTTGCCGTTTCGCATCAGTGCTACGCGGTCGCAGACATCTTCAACAAAGTCCATGTCATGCGACACGATCAGGAATGTCTCGCCGAGTTCCTCTCTCGCCTCAAGGATCGATTTGGTGACATCCACTTTGGTCACAGGATCCATAGTTCCGGTCGGCTCGTCAAGGATGATGATCCTTGGCTCCTTGATCAGCACCTGCGCCATCGCAACACGGTGAGCCTCCCCGACGCTCAGTTCATTAGGCATCTTCTCAAGGACCTCACGCGCCCTCTCTTCGGTGAATCCTGCGGTTTTCAGGACGAGAATGGCTTTTCGCTCGCCCAGTTCACCCGGGAGTTCCAGTCCGATCGATTCGGTGAGGTTATCCACCACATTCCTGTGTGGGTATAGCGAATACTCCTGGTGCAGGAGTCCGATGTGTTTTACAGCTCTTCCAGCCCGTTCGGCACCTCGTTCTGTCAGATCGATCCAATCATCCCCGATCCTGACATTGACGTCCCCTGATGTCGCATTCACCGAACCATTGAGAATCTTTGATGCGGTGGTCTTTCCGGCTCCGCTGACACCGACGAGACCGAATATCTCGCCTTCGTGCACATCAAACGAGATGTTGTCCACCGCACGCACGACACCACGGTCTACCGATATGTACGTCTTCTTCATATCCTTGACCTTGATGATCGGCTCTCCGATCTCGGCTGTGTATGAGCCGACTTTGCCGACCATACTCATGAATCGTTCGACGACCTTGGACGGGTCGCCCTGTTCGATGATATTACCTTCCTCAAGCAGGATTGCCCGATCAGCCAGCTCTTCGACGACGCCTGACCAGTGTGAGGTGATCGCAAGCGTCATGCCGTAATCCTCCTTTGCACGCATGATGCTCTCGTGCACAGCCTCAGCAGTCATCCGGTCGAGCGTTCCAGTGGGTTCGTCGGCTAAAAGCACCATCGGAGCCTTGGCAAGCTGCCGCGCAAGCACAACACGCTGCTTCTCACCACCACTCAGTTCTCGTGCGACATGCATCATCCGGTGCGAGAGATTCACCTGTTCGATGAGATCGGCTGCCACATCGACAGCATCCGTAGCCGGATGACCGATCTCAACGAGCGCGTTGATCACGTTTGTGATCACACGCTCATCCCCATACAGCGCGAATGTTCGCTGGAGCATGATCGCGATCCGGTTCGCAATACTACGCCTGAGCGGGCTATACTTGTCAAGCGATACGAAATCGGCATCCATCTGTGTCAGTTCGGTTTCACATCTCGGACATGGGTCGCCTAAATTGCTCGGTGGTTCGACATGAGCGCAATTCTCACAGTATGCAACGTGATAAATAACTTCTCCTGAACTCGTTTCGTGCTCCTTAATTCCTCTGAGTAAGTGCATCAGCACGGTCTTTCCCGAACCGCTGCGTCCGAGAATCCCGATACATTCACCTTCCTCGATCGTCAGATTGATGTTGTTCAGAACCTTCTTGCCCTTGAATTCCATGTTAAGGTTCTTGATGTCTATAAGGGCTGTCATGCATGTACCTCCTGTGTTTGGAACGGTAAACGATATCGATCCTATTTGCCTATCATCCACTACATCAATTGTACTATATTAATCTTTCACACATCCGGGGCGGTAATATGGTTTACGCATGGCGACCGCCTTCGCAAGCAGCGCATGCATCTCATCTTCTGTCGCACTCGATATGTCAACGAGATCATCGTTACTGAGCAGACACCCTTTCAATCGTCCATCGGATGTCACACGGAGTCGGTTGCAGTTCGCACAGAAGAGTGAGTTATCGATCGGTCGCACGACCTCGACCTCGGCTCCGTCGATTAAATACTTCTTGCGGCGGTGCATCTCTCGCGTGATGACGGTGGATGCCCGTGCGCGCAGTGCATCCTCGATCACGTCCATATCGACACTCCTCAAAACCCCTGCAAAATCAAGGAGTTCGATGATCTGGAGTATGACGTCCCCTGCGTCCCGTGTAAAATCGATCATATCCCATATCTCGTCGTCGTTTGTGCCACTCAGTAGTACCATATTCAGCTTGACCGGCGTCAGACCCGCATCCACAGCAGCAGCGACACCGTCCAGCACCGAGTTTAGCATACCATGCCCGGTGATACGCCGGTACCGGGCAGGCTGCAGCGTATCAAGCGATATATTCACACGACACAGTCCTGCATCCGCGAGATCGTGCGCAAGCTCTGCAAGCAGCGTCCCATTGGTCGTTAAAGAGATCTCTTTCACGCGCGGAAGTTCTCGTATGATCTCTGCAAAATCGCTGCGGAGGAGCGGCTCGCCCCCTGTGAACTTGATCCTTCGCACGCCGCGGGCGAGTGCTGCACGAACGAGCGTTGTGATGGTCTCTCTGCTAATCTCGCTTGCAAACGGCACAGGTGTGCACGCAGGCATCAATTCCCCCTCTCTGTGGCAGTAGATGCAGTTTAAGTTGCATCGCTGTGTAACAGATATGCGCAGGCTTGTGATCCTGCGGTTGTACGGGTCGATCAGTGGGGGGTGTTGGTTCTGCATTCTGGTGTGACCGACATCTCGCACAACCAAACATCAATTGTTGCTCGGGCGCCCCAGAATCATTGACCATGCGAAAAAAACACAAACTTTCTGGTATGATGCTTTCCTCCCGCATCACCAAAACACATAACACAAATACTCTCGTATCCACACCCATTATGGCTATCATGCGAACTCATTATGCATCCGGGATCACGCCTGACATGAATGGCGATACCGTCACGGTCGCCGGCTGGGTACACGAGATCCGCGATCTCGGAGGAATCTGCTTTCTTGTGCTGCGAGATCGGGAAGGTTTCATACAGATCACCATGGTCAAGAAGAAGACCGATCCTGCCCTCTTTGATATGGGCAGAAGGCTGAACAGGGAATCTGTGGTTCTGGTAACCGGGGTGGTGAAAGAGGCAAATCAAGCTCCGAACGGATACGAGATCATCCCTGAGAGCCTGAACATGCTTTCTGAGGCAGAATCTCCTCTGCCGATGGACGTCACCGAAAAGGTCAGCGCAGACATCGATACCCGCCTCGATTCAAGGTTTATGGATCTGAGACGGAGAAAGGTGCTCGCTGCATTCGTGATCCGCCACCATGCACTGAAAGCGGTTCGTGACTTTCTTCTGGGCGAAGGATTCATCGAGATCCATACTCCGAAGGTGGTTGCGGCTGCGACCGAGGGTGGTACAGCGTTGTTCCCGATCACCTACTTCAACAGAGAGGCGTTCCTCAATCAGAGTCCGCAACTGTACAAACAGATCATGATGGCGGCGGGTTTCGACCGAGTCTGTGAGATCGGAGCAATCTTCCGTGCTGAGGAGCATGACACTCTTCGACACCTCAATGAGGCTACTTCGATCGATATCGAGGCGAGTTTTGCCGATCATTCTGAGGTGATGGGGATCCTTGAGCGTCTGATCCATGCCGTGTATTCGCACGTATCGCGCCGGTGTGAGCCGCAGTTGAGTATGCTCGGGATCGAACTGGCTATGCCCAAACTGCCGTTTCAACGGCTGACCTACGATGACGCGCTCGAGATTGCGCATCAGCAAGGGCATGACACTGCATGGGGTGACGACTTTGGCACTGCCGCTGAGCGCGCCGTTGGTAGCGCAGTCGGTGAGCATTACTTCATCATCGATTGGCCCACCGATATCAAGCCTTATTATACCCAGCCGTACGACGATGATCCTCGCTACAGTAAATCGTTCGATCTCATGCATCCGCGCATGGAACTTGCGTCAGGCTCGCAGCGTATCCACTCACACAGTCTGTTGCGCCAGAGGATTGCGGCGTGCGGGCTTGACCCTGACGGCTTCGATTTCTATCTGAAAGCATTCAGATACGGGATGCCTCCGCACGCCGGATGGGGGCTTGGGACCGAGCGGCTGGTCATGACCATGCTCGATGTCGAAAATATCCGTGATGTGGTCTTGTTCCCCCGTGATCGAAAACGGCTCTCGCCTTAGTTATTATACGTTAAAATAAAATTATACGCCCGAAATCCTTAATAGGGATGTACCTAAATGGGATTTAGCAACATCTGGAGGGTGATTTGTGAGAAATACACCTATAGCGGAAGTTATCGAAGGATTGCTTGAATCGAAATCGATGTTTAAGAACCGGGACGTGCTCCGTTCGACGTATGTGCCTGATTATCTACCGCATAGGGACCATGAGGTTGAAGCTCTCCTCAAGATCCTGATCGTGGCACTACGCGGGGATACGCCGTCAAATATCCTGATCTATGGGAAGACCGGGACCGGCAAAACCGCGGTTACCACGCATGTCGGAGACGAGCTCGAGAAGGTGGGGGGAAAATACGGAATCTCGTGCAGGGTTCTGTACGTAAACTGTGAGGTCATCGATACCCAGTATCGACTGCTCGCCAACCTGGCGCGGGGTTTTGGCAAACGAATACCGATGACTGGATGGCCCACTGACCAGGTGTACTCTGAATTCAGGAGCGCGGTCGATTCTAAGGAACGGGTCGTGGTCATCATACTCGACGAGATCGACAAACTGACAAAAAAAGGTGACGATGTGCTGTATAGCTTATCAAGAATCAATTCAAAACTAAAACGCTCCAAAGTCAGTCTCGTGGGAATTTCAAATGATTTAACATTCACAGAGTTCCTTGATCCGAGGGTCAGGAGCTCTCTTGGGGGAGAGGAGCTTGTTTTTCCGCCTTACAACGCCGATCAGCTCTCAGACATCCTGCGGCAGCGTGCTGATATGGCGTTCAACAACGGAGCACTCAGTGGCGATGTGATCTCACTGTGTGCCGCCCTTGCGGCAAGAGAGCATGGCGACGCCCGCAAAGCACTCGATCTGCTCAGGGTCTCGGCAGAAATCGCTGAACGGGGCGGTTCGATGAGCGTGAATGAGGCAAATGTCAGAAAGGCGCAGTCCAAGATCGAGTCTGACCGTGTTGCAGAGGTCATAGGGACGCTTCCGACCCAGTCAAAGCTGCTGCTCTACGGCATCACAGTGCTCGACAGAGCCACCGGATCGCTAAGAAAGCCAAGCGGCAGAAAGATCATGTCCACTGGTGAGGTTTATCGAATCTACAAGCGAATGTGCGATATGATCGATCTTGATGTGCTTACACAGCGGCGTATCACCGAACTGATCTCAGAACTTGATATGCTGGGAATCGTGAATGCCACCGTCGTTAATCGCGGAAGATATGGCATGACCAAGGAGATATCGCTCGAAACGCCGGCTGATCACGTCCATAATATGCTGATCGCCGATACCCGCTTGCAACCGCTGATGGGCATGAAACTCGACTCGTTCCAGGCGCAACTGGGGATGTGACGAATATAGTCAACTAAAGCAGCCTCGCCGGCATAGCCTGCTTCGCAATCATGTCTCCGTAGTCCTCCCGTCTGCGTATCAGATCCACCCTGCCATCGCAGATCAGAACCTCTGCACACCGGCAGCGCCCATTGTACTGAGAACTCATGGAAAACCCGTATGCTCCAACATCGAGCACGGCGAGAGTGTCACCAGGTTCGATCAATGGCAGTTTACGATCCTTCGCAATGATGTCGCCTGATTCGCAGATCGGTCCCACGATATCATACGTCTCTGCCCGGTCAAGGTCTGCTTTGTTTGCAACGACCACCTCATGGTAAGCATCATACATCGCAGGACGGATCAGCAGATTGAGTCCGGCGTCCACGCCCACAAAATTCTTTGCCGACCTCTTTGTGGTGTTTACGCCCGTAAGAAGAATGCTTGAATCGCCGACGATGTATCTGCCCGGTTCGAGTATGAGTTTCGGAGAGATTCCAAGATTTTTCGAGCGTTCGTTGAATGTCGGAAGGATTGCACCGGCAAGGTCGCGGGGACTTGGAGTTTCCATCTCTTTCTGGTACGGAATGCCAAGCCCACCCCCGAGATCAACGAATTTGAGATCAATGCTAAGTCTTGTGATCTGTTCTACTATATCCATCATCTTTTCGACTGCCTCATTGAAAGGAGAGACATCGGTGATCTGAGAGCCGATGTGGCAGTGTATACCGACCGGACGCACCCCAGGAAGTTCTTTTGCCTCGTTGTACGCTTCCAACACGTCAGTATACCCGATTCCAAACTTTGAGGTCGCAAGACCGGTTGCGATCTTCGGATGGGTGTCAGGAGAGACATCAGGATTGACCCTGAATGCAATCTCCACCGTTTTGCCAGATTCAAGCGAGAGATTGGAGAGCGCATACAGTTCCTGCAGAGAGTCTATAGAGACGCGTACCTCCGCATCGATCGCCATCTTCAGTTCGCTTAGGGTCTTTGAGTTGCCATTGAAGAGGATCCGGTCTGGCGGGATGCCTGCGATGAGCGCTGCATAGAGTTCACCGTCAGAGAAGACGTCAGCACCCGCACCTTCGGACGCAAGGATCCGCAGGATCGCAAGATTCCAGTTCGCCTTTGCTGCGTAGTAGATATCCGCATCAGGGAATGCTCCCTTAAATGTGCGGAAGTTTCTGCGCACACGGTCCTCATCGATCACATAAAGCGGTGTGCCATACTCATGCGCAAGCAAGACTGTATCAACGCCGCCGATGGTGAGGTGGCGGTTCTGTATGCCGAGATGGTCGCTTATCCGGGACATCGGTGCTTCCTCGAGATGAGATTTTACAGATATCGAAGAGACGTCGGTTCCAGACTACTTAAGAGTTTTTAAAGATGGTGCGGAGCAGAACGGTTCCAGCCCAATCATCTCACCCCACCCGGGGCGCGCCCGCAAACCTGACCAGTGCCTCAGCCTCCATCCGGTGCAGCCCCGCCGGAACGACCAGTATATGCATGGGCGCGCCAAAATCGAATGCAGGAAGATCGAGCAGCCGGTCGCACTTCACCACAACATCTGGTGATCCTGCCCGCGCAATCCCGATGCCGAGAGCGTCATCGAGCAGTCCTGCCTTGTCGATGTGCCCAAGCAACTCGACCGCCCGCTGAATCGTCATAAACCCATGCTCAGGATCGATATCGAGGAACAACATTGTGTGAAGATCTCTGTCGCGGTTTTGCCGAATGACATTGTACGGTGTCTCTGAAACGATCGTCTTTGACCGAACACGGTATGGAAACGGGATTGTTGCCGATTTTCCAAACCGGTAGTTCTGCAAGCCTGTGAGTCCAGATACTGCAGAGACGATGGATGTGCCATGGATGATCGCGGTCTTTATACCGAGATCGGCTGCTCGCAGGCGGAGGTCTACATGTGTCGTCGAGACCATCGGATCCCCGCCCGATAGCAGCACCACATCTCCCCGGGTCGCATGGTGCAGCCATGCAGGGTCACCCTCAATATCATCGCGCGTGAGCACTGTGATCTTCTTTCGGTACAGCGATTCCATGCGTTCTATGGTTGTTCCCATCATTTTCGAGGTGTAAAACTCAGCAAAGACCATATCAGCAGCTCTCACCGCCCTGATACCCTTCAGAGTGATATCCTCCTCATCGTAGAGCCCGAGACCGACAAACGTGAGCATGAGAGTGGTTCTGGCATCAGTTTATTTAAGGTACACCACAAAACCGGGATTATGGAGATCCACATCAGATCGAGACATCACATAAGAAGCAACAATGTGAAGAAAATCCTAAAAGAACTGGAAAAGATATTCGGTACGTCAGATATCGATGCGAAGTTCAAAGGAAAACGATTTGAACTGCTCAAAACCGGTCCTTATGACATTATACTGGTCGATGGTGAACCGTTGCTCTTCATGCCGGATGGTGAACCGTTTCTCACCGTGAAAGGCGCGCTTTCGATCAAACCGGAGCGGCGTGTCGTAGTGGTGGATGCTGGAGCCACCAGATTCGTGGTGAATGGCGCCGATGTGATGCGCCCGGGAATCGTGCAGGCCGATCCTGATATCGAGGCTGGCAATCTTGTGATCGTTGTTGAGGAGTTGCACAAAAAAGCGCTTGCAATCGGTCGTGCGCTCGTGCCGGGGGACGATATGATGGGCAGGTCAGGAAAGGTTGTCAAGTCTGTCCATTATGTCGGAGACGCGCTGTGGAAGATCATTTGATGTTACAATCTCCGAAAACTTTATTAACTAGTATGAGTCATGTAGATTTGACACGCGCAAGTGTCGTATAGTTAAAGGTGAGTACGCCTCCATTCGCCTTTAATGCTTGAAAATGCAAAACGGGGTGAACAGTTCCTCCTCACACCCCGTGTGGGGGGGTGGGTTTTACTATTTTTTCATTCGGGGTTTTTTCTCGCCTTCACAACTGAGCAGATCTCTCCAGATATCTGCTCGATGCTGCCACTCCCATCGATTGCGGCAAGCGACCCCATATTTCTGTAATAATCGATCAGAGGCTGCGTCTGTTCCTTGTAAACCGAAAGGCGGTTTTTAATCGACTCTTCCTTGTCATCGTCACGGTGATACAGTCTCCTGCCGCACCGGTCGCATACACCCTCCTTTTCTGGCGGGTTGAATATCAGATGGTACGTTGCCCCGCATCCACACACACGGCGCGCCGACAGGCGGGTGATCAACTCGACATCGGGCACCTCGATATCGAGCACGAGATCGAGTCTCCGGTCAAGCCCTGCAAGTATGTCTGCGAGCGCATCAGCCTGTGGAATCGTTCTCGGGTAGCCGTCAAGGAT
>DTYY01000138.1 GCA_012961645.1 Methanosarcinales archaeon
CCCCCTGCCTCATCCCAGGCCCGGCCTCTCGGGGACGGGCTGGGCCTGGGGACTTTTTGAAGTGAAAGGAGAAACAATAATATGTCGATGTGGGAATGGATTCATCACGAACTTTTTTTACTCGGACACAGCGATTTGTCGGAGCAGGCCGGAGAAATCGCTGATTTGACCAAAAAGCTCTACCCAGAAGATGATACGATCTTTCCTCAACTGGCCTCCCTTTTCACGAGGATAGCCCGAAGGCTCCAGGACATCAGCCCGGCGGCTGCGCTGGTCTTTATCGATGAAATCGCAGACGACACAAACCTTTGCGTCACCTGCGTTGATGCCAGATAATCTCATCCATCACCATCTTGTTGCCGATATGGATCCTGCCAGACGGCATAAAACCGCTCATCACCCCAAATGGCTTGTTATGTAGAATTGCGTCCAGCACAGGGACATATCCCCTGTGCCCGAAGATGATACGTCTCCGCATGTATGGGCAGGGATCCGGAACATGGGGAAGGAGTTCTGCAAACGTCTCTATCCCGAACTCCTCGAACAATCTGGAATAATCTTCGATTCCTGCCGATGTCCATGGATCGATACGCGTGGTCATGCGGTCGTTCACTCGAAAGCTTTTATGATCGTCTCTGCAAACTCTTCTGCGGCGCCTGGACCTTCCGCTGTAATGATTCTGCCATCCCGGGTCACCGGTGTGCCGGTGTACGTTGCACCCCTCTCCTTGATATAGGATACGCCGCTGGTGAAGACGGTCGCATTCCTGCCGGAGAGCAGACCCGCGTTTGCAGGGATCATCGGACCGAGACAGATCGCACAGACGAGCTTGCCTGCATCGTTTGCATCCTTTGCCAGTTTCAGATACCCGGGATCATCGTACAGCCTCTGCGAATCGACGCCTGACCCCCCAACGAAGACGACCGCATCATAATCGCTGGCATCGGCGTCGTTCACACGAATATCGACATTTATCGACCCACCGAGCATTCCACTTGCAATTCCCTCCTCTTTGGAGGCTACTACGACCTTTATTCCATTTTTCTCGAAGAATTCCTTCGGGACAAACAGTTCCTCGTCCCTGAAATTGGATGGAGCAACTACCATCAGTATCGTTTTATCGGTCAGATCGGTCATGGTATTCACCTTTGTGTCATCATCAGGTCCGGTAATGCATCCAAGCGCAGTTATGCACAGTACCAGACCAATGACCACTGTTATGTGTTTCATGATTATCATTCAAAAGACTTTGTTTATAGATGCGTCCTTTCCATACGGGAGACTGATGAGTCACGTATAGATGAGTCATGTATAATTAAGTATCCGCTTCAAATCGGATTTACGTGTTGCCGATGTCTCAAATTTGAGGTTTTTTGGCTGAATATTTGTTAACGGTGGGTTTGAACCATCAGCCAGCACGCTGGTGATATGACCGCCCTGCCCCATCAAAACGTTAAATACATGCCACAGAACAATTGCATTAATCTAGCAAACATCTGAAAAGAGGACACACATGACAAAAATGCTGCAAATCAACAATCTTGTAAAGGAGTATAGTATCGGCTCGGAAAAGATCAGAGCGCTCGATGGAGTCAGTTTCAGTGCGAATGAGGGTGAGATCGTGGGTCTGATCGGGCGCAGCGGCGGCGGAAAGAGTACACTCTTAAATATCATCCGCGGACTGGAGAGGTTTGACGAAGGGGTGCTGAATCTGGATGGGCTGGAGGTGGCGCCCAACTCGACGGAGGAAACATTCTCAGAACTCAAAAGGAATACTGCGATACATCTCCAGCGGTCGTTCGCGCTTTGGTCGGATTATGTGGTAAACGATGTCGTTCGCAAGATATATTCGCTCAAAATAGGTTATGAAGGGATGCCGCCAGAGGATCTGCCAGAATATGATGATATGGTAGAGGAAGCGATGAAATACCTGAAAATGGTGGGGATGGAGGGGAAAGCGCGGCATATAGATTATGCATTGAGCGGAGGCGAAAAACAGAGGGTGATCATAGCAAGACAGCTTGCAAAGAAGCCAAAGATACTTCTGCTCGACGAACCTGCAACGATGGCATGTCCTGCTACCAAGCAGGAACTCCTCGACACGATAAAGAATGTGAACCGAGAGACCGGGCTTACCGTGCTCTGTGCGTCGCATCTGCCCGATATCCACAGGTACCTCACAGACCGGCTGATATGGATCGAGAATGGAAAAGTCGTCAGTGAGGGCGATCCCGGATCAGTAATCGATGATTTCTTAAAAGACATCCCCGAACAGATCCCTCTGCCAAAAAAGAGACCGGGCAGGAAGCGCATAGCCATAAAAGCGGAAAATATCTCGCACAGCTTCTATCTTATATCGGTCAGGGGAAAAACGCTGAGTTTCGACTCGATCAACTTCAATATCAACCAGGGGGACATTACATCGATCATAGGTCCGAGCGGCGCGGGCAAAACGGTTATGTGGAATATACTGTCTGGATTCATTTTTCCGAAGCAGGGGCAGGTGCTTTACCGGCATGGCGACGAATGGGTGAACATGAGCAAGTACCACAAGCGGCGGATGGAGATCAGACGGCGGATCGGGATCATGTTTCAGGAGTTTGCATTAAGCCCACACGAAACAATCATAGACCAGCTTGCATTCAAACTCGGTGTTAAGGGGCAGCAAGTGATCAATGAGGCAAGGGAACGGGCAGAAGAACTGGGCATACAGGCTGAAGTGCTGGATAAGCTCTATCAGATCGTGGATATGCCTGAAACCAGTGCAAAGGACAAGCTTGAGGAGCTTGGATTCTCTCCTGCCATTCTTGGCGATCTATTCCCGCGTTTCCCTCGCACAGAGACCATCAAGTACGCAGAATCTGTATTCGGTGCTCTCGACCTACCGATGAATGTGCTGGATAAGTATCCTCAGGAGTTGTCAGGTGGCGAGAAGGTGCGTGCGATGCTCGCGATCACGCTTGCACACCGTCCAGACATCCTGCTGCTCGACGAACCATTCGGAGATCTGGATCCTATAACGCTGCGTGATGTCACCAATTCGCTGAAACGGATCAATGCCGAGTTCGGGACAACGATTGTGCTGATCAGTCACCATCTCGATTTTGTGAGAGAGGTGTCCCATCGCGTGATACTGATCGAGGACGGCGAGTTCATCATGGACGGTAAGCCTGAACCGGTCTGCAATGAACTGATCAGACGCTCAGGTGTGACATATATGCACCATACATAATCTTTGGCGCAGAGTCGAAATGGCAATGACCAGACCGATCATCGAACTTGTGCATGTCTGGAAGATATTCGGCGAGGGTGAGGCATCGACGGTTGCTGTCCGGGACGTGAGCATGGCGATCGATGCCGGGGAGTTCGTATCGATCATAGGCACATCAGGCTCTGGCAAATCCACGCTCATGA
>DTYY01000139.1 GCA_012961645.1 Methanosarcinales archaeon
CATTTTGAAATTCTTCCCAGAAAATCTCTGTTAATTCGTTAAATTAAGATTCGGAGAAACCAGTCTGGGCTTTTATCAATCTATCGTCACCCAACGCTCGATGGATGTTCAACATATTTTATGAGATATATTTCATTTAATTTAAAGATTTTTGGTGCATGTGAACGCTAATTGGCAACAAGTCTATTGATGAGATTCTCCAACTCCTCAAGCAGTTTGAGCGTTGATCTTGCTTCCATCGTTATGGTTCCCATTGTTTTTCGTCGGCCAGCCGAAGGTATTGATAGGGTTCAATCACAAATTTAGCAGACCATGCGAGAGGAAATTCTCACGCCAGAAAAAAGAGAGAAAGATAAGATAACCGACTTGCAGATTCGACCAAAGATATTTGATGACTTCATCGGGCAAAGCGAGCTCAAAGAACAGTCAAAAATCTTTATAAAAGCAGCGAAAGAACGAAATGAACCGCTCGATCACGTCCTCTTCTCAGGACCGCCTGGGCTTGGAAAGACGACGCTTGCACACATCATCGCAGCCGAACTTGGCGTGGGCATCAGGGCAACGACCGGACCGGTTCTGGATCGCCCTGGCGACCTTGCAGCGATTCTGACGAATCTCGAGGAAAAAGATGTTCTTTTCATCGACGAAATACACCGGTTGAGCCATATCGTCGAGGAAACACTATATTCTGCGATGGAGGATTTCATGATTGATGTCATGATCGGTGAAGGCGTGAGCGCACGTTCGGTGCGGCTGAATTTAAAACCATTTACACTGATCGGAGCAACAACAAGAACCGGATTGATCAGTTCGCCACTCAGGGATCGTTTCGGCGTGATCAGCCGGCTGAACTTCTATCCACCAGATACGCTGACAGAGATCGTTATCAGGTCTTCGGCTGTGTTCGGGATCGGGATCGACCTTGCAGGTGCGATAGAGATCGCAAACCGCTCGAGAGGGACTCCAAGGATCGCAAACCGGATTCTCAGACGTGTACGCGATTATGCGCAGGTGAGGGCTGACGGCGTGATAACGAAAGATGTTGTCGAGGCTGCACTTACAATGCTCAATATAGATGAAAGGGGGTTGGACGAACTTGACCGGCAGATTTTAAGCGTGATCATCGATGATTTTGATGGAGGACCTGTCGGAGTGAAGAATATCGCAATATCGGTCGGGGAGGAGGTGCGGACGATCGAAGAGGTCGCAGAGCCGTACCTGATACAGATCGGGTTCATCAAGCGGACGCCGCAGGGAAGGGAGGCGACATCGACCGCAAGATGCCATTTACATCGCTGATAAACACCGTTATTGTCAGATAAGCAGATTTGTGGAGAATTAGTCCCTGAAGAGTGTAAAACTCATGCGGAGATCATAAATATCCTTGCAGTATCGATCTTTTCTTCTTTATAGTTTTTGGTCACAACAAAACCATAATCATGCACATGCTGCGAAACAACCCTTCCGCAAGAATCATACACCCCACCTCTCGGTACAGCACCCTCAATTCAGCAGAACATCGGGAGGATAATTCCACAACCCACATGATAC
>DTYY01000140.1 GCA_012961645.1 Methanosarcinales archaeon
TCAACGGTTTTGTGGAATATAAAGGCGAATAGCGAATAAAGTGGTGTGGCGGGCACGGTTTTGTGGCCCGTCTTCTACACTCCATCTTCGATCGTGGGAACCTTTTTGATGTCGCTGCTCATATCATCACTGCCTCATCCAGCCCCGCGAAGTGTCGATCACCGGTCAGAACCGACAGATCATGAATCCTTGCGGTCGCAAGAATCAGCGAGTCCACCGCGCTCATCCCGATCTCCAGCCGAATCCGGGCTCCTGAGAGTGCGATCTCTTCGTCGATGTTCAGTACGTTTGTGTGCGTTTTGACCGTTTTGATGTATTCGTCTGCCGTCTCTTCGTCTCTGATCTGTTCGATTCTATATTTAATCTCATAAATATTTAATACCGATGTAAAAATTCCACCACTCTCTTTTATCACAGACAGCGCATTTCTTCCCCTATCAGACCCGGCAAGTATCTCAAGCCATGCGAAACTATCAACGAGGATGCTGGAATCAGAATCGCTCATTTCTAACCTCTTCCTCATGCTCGCGTCGGATTTTCTCGATATCGAGTTCGGGAAGTGTGCCAAAGATGGATTCCAGTGGTTTTACCGGAGTCAATTCCAGTTTATTCTCTGTCACCACAAGCTCGAATCTGCTCGTCCCGAATCTCTTCCGAACCCTCATCGGAAGAACGATTCTGCCACTTTTGTCCATTGTTAGTGTAGCTGCCATCTTGTCACCGATGGCATATATGCGGTTACGGGTATTTATACTTGGTGGCATCTTTGAAGATCGTACCATCCAGCTAACCCTTCCCACCTCATCCCCGCTCACCCCCTCTCCATCGCTTCCGCAACCGATCCTCGATCGCGAGAATCGCGGGGATCGTTCCGTAGTGGCAAGCATCGGAGCGGAATAGAACGCCCCCTGCATCGAGTGACGTGAAACAGACCGTGGTGGCAGCAAACGCCGCGATCGCGCTCCGGATGGCTGCCGGAAGACATTGTGCACACACCCTCATTTTCATGTCTTATGATCGTGTCGGATGATCGCAAAAATACGGCGGTTTCGATAATTATCTGCCTCATTGGTAAACATCGCGTCTGTGCCCGATATGAAGCACGGTCACGATCCGATCATTCTTGTCAACCTCATGGATCACGCGGTAATCACCAACCCGGATACGCCACCCATCCCACCCGGTCAGTTTCTTGTGGTATATACCCTATAAACGCCCCCTTACCAATCATTGCCAAGATTAACCATACATATATCCGGTATACCTCTATAGCCCTCACCCGAAGGGTGCTTTCCTGTCCGAAAATATCAGGTGTTTAGCGTTTTCAATTACTACCCCCTTCTTTAATCATAGATTTTATTTCTTTCATATCATACGGAGGATCACACCTATGAATTATTGTATGACAGTTAGGACAGACTGGACGCATATCTTCTATAGGATCGATTTCATATTCCTCGCCTATTTTTGATATTGGTCGAAGATGATGCACATGGATAACCCCTCTACCAATTACTCCATATGTTTTTTCAAAATCAAAGCCACAAATATAACAACGACAACCATAACGTGCAATACATTTATTTCTTGCTTCTGGATTTCGTTCATATGCATTAACTGAAACTTTACGAACAGAACCTTCCTTGAATGTTTTGGAAATGTCAACTTCATCAGGAAAAGGAGTTGAAACAATTCCCTCATTCGAAAATAATTCACTTAACCGTAATTTCCCTCTTTTCTTATGTGTTTCTTCTCTTGGAGCAGAAATTCTTGGTGAATTGAATATTTTCAAAGATGCCTTAGAATATGAATTCCATATTTCCTTAATTTGAATAACCTCTTCAAGACCATCTAATGGTCATAAATGAAACCAAATTAATGGTGTAATTGAACCCTGGGTAGATTTTACTGGTCTTTGATCTCCATATGGAATTGAAAGTTCATCATCCAACAATAACCAAAGACCTCTGTGATTATAAGGTAAATGTAATGCAGATAAATAAATACCACCCGCAACAAGACTTATAGAATTTTTTTGAATTCCGAACCAAGCACTATCCGGACACTTTGTATAATTAATACTTAAATTAAAAAATTTAATTATATTTTCATAGTATTGTGTTTCAATCTCCTTTTTACTTAGTAACCAATCATTAATTCTCTTTCCAACATTTTCCATTGTGACTTTCATTATATCCCTTTTTACAGCTATATGGCAACGGATCTTCCACAAGTCGTATTATGGATTCATTTATCCGTTCGAAGGATCTTCCATGGATGCAGGATAGCTCCTTCTGGGCACGCCGCAGGATAAATATTCTATAACTCATCCTGATCCGATTTCGATCTCTTTTATGGCTTGTTCAAAAGGAATCGCTTCATCGCCAGATGATTTTGCCGCATCATAAGCACGGATGTACGCAAGCTCCTCCTCGTCTTCGAGTGTCCCGCGGTAGTCGTCGATGCCGATGAGAACGCCGATGCGCGTTCCGGCATCATCGGTCACATATTTTGCTGCTGAAACTCCAGCCATGTTATCATCTGATCGATACCTACTTTCGTGATCCGTATTTAATCCACCACCCCATTTATCCGCAGCAGACGTAAATGATGATGGCGTAGTAAGGCTTGCTCGATGCGCTAATGATCCTGCAGGCGGCAGCCTGTGCAATCACTGCGATCCGGAGGCGGATGATGCCGGTGATGTTGGGGGAATCATTGTGACCAAGGCGACCGCGAGAGCGCTGCGATGCGACTTCGGCACGATGCGCCGCTTGCGGTCTTTACACTGTGCACTGGCGAGGTACGGGTCGCAAAAAAGCATCACATCGGAGTTCTGAGGCATATCAACGGTTTTGTGGAATATAAGGGTGAATAGCGAATAAAGTGGTGTGGCTGGCACGGTTTTGTAGCTCGCCTTCTGCATCGTATCCCGATCACGGGACCTTTTCGAAGTGGTGCGTATTGAAATGGAATACGACGACCGGCGTCGAGTGACGCGAAGCAGATCGTAGTGACGGCAGCAGGTAGCAATCACGTTGCGATTCAGAGACGATGATGATGGTTGCCCGGAAGAACACTTCCGAGGGCACAAACTCTTTTTTTTGTGTTTTTGAGGCGTATCCGGAAGGGCGTTTTCTCCAAAGCGTTTACAAACCCGAGGAACCAGAAAGTTACCCATCATGCCGCACATAATGGAGATGCTTGGAACAACGCGGGTAACGGTGAAGGATGGGCAGGTCATCGATGTCGGCAAGCCCCGCATCAGGTGGTGCCCGCTCTTCGACAAGGTCCACGGCATAAAAGAGATCACCGGGGATGCGGTCCGTACGAACATGGAATTCCGGATAGCAGAACTCGGGATGTTTACACCAGCGCGCGACCTCGATGTGGACGTCTTCGTGAACTTTGGCGCATCCGAGGTGATGATGACCGGACTTGAGAGGGGTTTGATCGAGACGACGATTACAGCCTGTGATGGAGCTGGAACGGTCATAACAGACAATCCCGGGCTCGTTCAGGGCATGGGCGCACAGATCTCAGGGCTGATCGAGACCGAGCCCATCCCTGAGATAATCGAGGGGATCAGGGAACGCGGCGGGGTTGTCGTCGACGAGGATGCGGCGAGCATCGATCCAGTCGCTGGTCTTCGCCGCGCAGCCCAACTCGGATACAGGCGGATTGCGGTCACCGTAATCGATCCGGGCGTGGCGCTTGAGATCAGGAGACTTGAGTCCGAACTCGGCATAAAAACGATCGTCATCGCTGCGCACATCACAGCGCTTTCCAGGTCAGAGATCGAGGATCTTCTGGAGTTGGTCGATATCATAACAGGCTGTGCGTCAAAGCATGTTCGCAGTCTCGTAAAACCGCTTGCGCAGGTCGGGACCGCGATTCCGCTCTTTGCACTGACGCAGGCTGGAAAAGAACTCCTGATCGAGCGGGCAAAGGAGATTAGAACGCCGGTCTTGATCAATACGATGCCGCTTCCGGTGCTGCCGGAGCAGAAGCAGCCGGTTTAGGTGAGTAACATGAATTTCCGTGAGTTATCAGGTTATCGATCAGAAAAAAGTAAATCCGCAGAGAATGTCTCTGCGTTACAGGTTTGATGCGGTCAGAACCTTGATTGCTGTCGGGTGTTTGGTGATGTGCCCCAGTTCAGCCCCGACAAGATATTTAACGTTCTTTTCAGCAGCGATGTCCAGTATTCGCTGGGTAATCATCCCGTCAAAGACCACGCTTTCGATGCTATCGGTACACGACTTCAGCGAAGAAGCCAGATCCCGCACAGCGACCTCGTTGATGATGTTGGTGTCGCTATCAAGCAGCCGCGCATTACTCGTGTTCAGGAGCTCCTTTACATGTGGCTGCAACTCAGAATCCGATTCCGATTTCTCTACCACGCGAGGTTTTACGAGGACCTTTTTACGCGCCCTCACGTCCTGATGTCTTCTCTTCACCTCTGCAGATGACATATAATTAACCATCGCCTGCTCGACAGGCTCTTTCTGGCGCAGCGCAGTCACGATCTCTTTCTGAACGAGATCCTCGACACCCTTGCCGTCAGGCGCGCGCGCGACAAAATCGATATCAGCTACCTGCAGCAGTTCCTTGATGATCAGCTCGCCACCACGGTCTCCATCCGTGAAAGCGGTGACCGTCTTCTCCTTGCACAGCGGAATGATCGACTCAGGGATGCTCGTTCCACCGACAGCGATCGCGTGTTTAATCCCGTATCGCAGCAGATTGAGAACATCTGCTCGCCCCTCCACGATGATGATTGCATCGGAATTTACCACATTGGGGCCAGCCGGAAGTTTATCCTTGCCCCATTCGGTGATCTCTTCTACTCTCACCGCTTTTTTAACTTCCTCGGTAATTTCCTGGCTTTCAAGGACGTTTTGATCAAACATGTCTGTCAGAACGTACTTTGCCTTCTCAATGATCTGTTTTCTCTTTGAAGCACGCACATCAACCACTTTCTCAAGCTTTATGTGTGCGAGGCACGGTCCAACGCGATCGATCGTCTCGAGTGACGCTGCCAGAATGGCGGTTTCAACGCGATCAAGGCTCGATGGGATGGTGATCGATCCTGCCGACTTACCGGCTTTGGGAGCAATCGTAACATCGATTCTGCCGATTCTCCCGGTTTTCTGAAGATCTCGCAGATCAAGATCGCTGCCCAGTAGTCCCTCGGTCTGCCCGAAGACCGCTCCGACTACATCTGGGCGTTCAACGATCCCTTCTGCAGTTATTGTAGCTCGAATGACGTATTTCGTTGTATCAGAATCTTGCATATAAATCACCTCTATAAAAACAGCCGTATAACCGCAGTACTCGCATCAGTGTGTTCACGCTTCAGATGCAGCATCATCTTGCTACACCGTCTCACTCTCGTGTTACGTGAACATGTTATATGAACGCGATCTGATGATTAGCCCATCCTTCCCCGCTCTGTAAGCCCAGTAGAACCCACAGAAGTAATTTGCAAGTCCGATTTCGGGGCCTTCCGGGCTATTGCAAGCATTAATCGGTGACCATTTTTATTGGGTCTGGCACTTGATGTACCATTGATATATCTATCTATAGATAGCGCTATAATAAAGTTGCGGTCTCTAATTTTATTTTATATATTTAATACTTCCCA
>DTYY01000141.1 GCA_012961645.1 Methanosarcinales archaeon
ACTTTTACCTGCGAGCAGGATGTGATTGTTAATGATCCTAATTCCTGGATGGATTGTGCTGATGATGTGTTTGTTAACGCAATTGTGGGTGAAACCGAGATCGTACCATCGAGAGATATATTTGATACAGGTATCAGGGATGCCACCGACCACTGGACCGGTGGATCTATTTACCCGGTTACGTGCGTGGATAACACGTATGCTGACATCAGCGGAAGCGATAATCTACCTGAATTGATTGTTGCGCGGATCATAGGTAACAGCGCCGATCAACTGACGACACCGATAGAGACCAGCCTTCTCGACCAGTTTGAACGCACAGACGCGTTTGTGATCAGCGGCACTGGCGGTGGTCAATCGACATTTGAGGCCAATGCGGACGAGGTTGCTGGCATAATCGATGACGAATTCACGGTAGATCTGATGCATGGGGGCGATTATGCAAGTGATGCTACCAGACTCACACAATTCACGACTCGAGCCCGGGATAAGGATGTTCTATTTTATAGGGACCATGGCAGCGTCGGCTGCTGGTCACATACCATCTGCACGTGGAACTTCCCTGTCAACTTCGGAAATAGTTACCCATTTGCCTTTGGCAGTGCATGTCTGACCGGGCACTTCGAAGGAAGTTACTGCATCGGTGAAGCGTTTCTGATAGTGGCGCTGGTGTTTATCTTGGAGCAACAGAGAGCTCGGGCAGAAGTGCTAACAATGACGCCGGAAAGAAATTCTTCAATAAATGGATCGATGGCCCAATGTCTCTGGGTCAGGCTTTCAAGGATACCAAGAGAGAACTTGGAACTTCTGATGATCACAAGCGTCTGTGGATTCTGGAATACAACCTGTATGGCGATCCAAAGTACGGATCATCGGCATCGGATTCATCAGATTCCAGCTCAACAAACATATTATATGAGACATCGTGGCAGCCACTCTCATTGCTTGTGGTCACCGTTCCTGATTATGAGGTGACCACAAGGGATGGGCTGGATTATGTCGAGATTCCGGATGGGCAATTGCTGCTGATTCCAGATATGCCCATGGTTCCGTATTATGCGACTTCGGTTGACTATGCCATGGGGTATGAGGTTACAGATGTCGTTTTGACCGAACGATCCGGTCTTGCAACCGCCACTGGTTTGAATCTACCCACCGTGAGTATGGACCGAGGTGGAGACGGAAGTGAGAATCTGGAAACGCTATCAGGATCAGCAGATTCGGAGTGGTACCCGGATGAAGAGTATCGCTGGCAGATCATAGAAAACCCGGATGGCAACACGACGCTGCTTATAATGATGTATCCCTTCTACTACAATTCGCTTACAACCGACGTCAAGTTCTACAAGAATTACAAGTTTGAGATCAATTACACCATATCCAATGTCGAGATAGCCGCTCTCACCACTGACAAGGATGTTTATCCCGAAGGGGGCGACGTTCTGGTCAATCTCTGGCTGAACAACTCAGGCGACGCGCAGGATGTGCTCGTCGATGCGGTGGTGAAAGCCGGAGGCTCTGGCGAGGTAATCGACGGCTTGCTTCTGCGCACCCTGAAGGGATTTGAAGGGATCGCTTCCTTCTCTCCTCGGTGGAATAGTGATGGCATTGAGCCGGGATACTACTTCGTTGAGGTGACCCTGAAAGACACAAGCGGAAACATGCTGGACAGGAAGACCGAGATGTTCAGACTTGGCATCTCCTCTGGTGAGATTGCAAGCTTCACCGCGACGCCAGAATGCTTCGATATCGGGGACTGGGTTGAGATAGAGATGGTATTTGAGAACAACGGCACGGTAAACATCAACGGAACTGCGATCATACGAGTGCTAAACTCAACAGGGGACGTGGTGGACGAGTTCAGGCATAATGTCACTGATCTGACCCCATCAGGATCGGTCAGCTTCAGCGATGAATGGGATACGTCCGAGGCAGAAGCGGGTTCTTCGTATAACATCATTGGCTACGTCCTGTACGACAGCAAATCCACCGATCCAGCAACCGTCGCTGTACGGAATACGATCGTGGGTGACCTCAATGGCGATGGTGAGATCACCACTGCAGACGCGGTGATTGCGCTCGAGCTTGCGGCAAGCGGCGAATGGGACGCTGCCGCTGACGTTGATTGTGACGGGCAGATCACGTCCCTCGACGTGCTGATGATCCTGCAGGCAGCATGTGGATCGATAGAATTATAACCTTGAGGAGACGTACATGAAGAGGATCGAATTCCACGATAGAGAAAAGGAGATAAAAGAGATCAGAGATATTCTGGATGTAGAACCATCTCTGATAACCTTTATTTACGGGCCGATAAACTCTGGAAAAACCGCGTTGATTGATAACCTCATCAAGCAATTGCCAGAGGAGTATGTTATCTTCTACATAAATCTCCGAGGAAAGTTTGTATCAAATTATGATGACTTTGTTCGGGCATTATTCAAGTTGGATCGGGAAAAGAAGGAATATAAAGAGATACTAAAGACGATATCAGAAG
>DTYY01000142.1 GCA_012961645.1 Methanosarcinales archaeon
GATGCCAGGAGACCCATCGATCAGGATCGTTTTGCATTCTTCCTCTTCAGCAATCTTCTGTGCGGTGTTCCTGACAAAAGTGACCAGCTTTCCAGAGGTCTCCTCTGCCACATTGAGCTGTGCGTGCACCATCGAGCCATATTTTGTCTCTGAGATGAACATATACCCTGAAATCCGATCCAGAAGTGCGACCGCATCCTGCGGGCACACAAAGACACACACGCCACAGCCCTCGCAACGTGTTGGATCGATTTCGTAGCTTGATGCGGAATTGGATGAAATATCTGATATTGCACCGAATCTGCATCTTGCTTCACACCTCCCACATTCGATACACCTTGATTTATCCATCTTTGCGACCTTCAACCCATAAAATTCGCTCTTCGCAATGATTTTTGGATGCAACAACAGGTGCAGGTCTGGAGCATCCACATCGCAGTCTGCAACCACCTTCTCTTCTGCGAGGGCTGCAAACGAGGCTGCAAGCGTCGTTTTTCCTGTGCCGCCCTTTCCACTGATGATGGTCATCTGTCTCAAGATCTTTCCCTCGCAGTCTCTTTGATGCATTCAAACATCTCTCTGAACCGATCCTTCCACTCAGGCATCCTCTCCACAAATGCCACGCCACCCGAATACCAGCGTGCAATCTCCTCATCATAAGGAATCTCAAGCAGAACCGCAATCTTCTCTGCTCCACAGTAATCATAAACTCCACGATCACCGATTCCAGATTTGTTGACGAGCACGCCGAACGGAATCCCGAGCAGTCGGATCACTTCAACCGCTATCTTCAGATCATACAACCCAAACGGCGTGGGTTCGGTCACCAGAATACAATAATCGCTCCCTTCCACCGATGCGATCACAGGACAGGATGTCCCGGGTGGTGCATCGATGATCACGGTCTTCTCCGGATCAGTCTCACGTCTCACAGCCTTCACCACAGGTGTTGCCATCGCCTCTCCGATCTTCAGTAGCCCGTAAACGATGCTTATGCTGCCAGCTCTTCCCCTCATTATGGCTCCGATCTCACGCGGAACCTCGGTGATCGCATCGCGCGGGCAGACCAGCGAGCACAAGCCACAACCGTGGCAGAGTTCCGGGAAAACCATGACATTCTCAGGCAGCACAACGATGGCGTGAAACTGACATTTGCAGGCGCACTCGCCGCACCAGTCGCACGCATCTCCGATATCGGGCGTCAGCAGATTGACCTTCTCAGTCTCTGCGATCGATGGTCTCAGAAAAATGTGTGAATTCGGCTCTTCCACATCACAATCCAGCAGTTGTGTATTCTGAAGAGAAAGTGCAAGATTCACAGCAATCGTGGTCTTCCCAGTGCCGCCTTTCCCGCTTGCTATTGAGATTATCATTATATCTTGGTGCCCATTAGCATGGGTTATGCTTCGCTCCGCGTTATATCTGACAATAGTTCTATTACATGCTTCCTCAGAAGATTTACAAAATCTTCGATCTGCTTTTCAGCACAGTTTAAAAAAAGAAAAAGGATAGGCGATTCCTCGCCTAAATTCCTGCCGGTATAACCAGACTTCGCTCGCCTGCTGGCTTGAACGTTCGCATGCCACCCTTGGCGTACTCTCTCCTGATGTAGGAGAAGTCAAAGACCAGTGATGTGTCTGCGAATGTCACCTTGATAAGTGGGTTGCAGCAGTATGCATCGTGTGCGCCTGCGTGTGCAGCGCCTGTGAATCCTGCGTACTCACCCTGGTGACCCACGTTCATTGCGTAGTTCGGATAGTTGGCGCCTCTAAGCTCGAGGCAGCATCCCTCGTCACCCTGGTAGGAGCAGACGTTGGTTGCACCGCACTGATCCTGCAGGTCGTATCCGAAGAATCCGAGTCGTCCCCAGCCTTCCTTGTGCAGATACATCGACATGTACCATGCCGAGAGTGCTACCTGTGCGTTACCGGTTGCAATACCGGTTGTGCATGCGGATGCTGCTGCAAGGATTCCGGCTCTCTGCGATCCACCGAAGTGGTCCTCAAGAAGCGTTGGGTAGTCCTCGTAGCTCTCCATACCGTTTAAGGTAACCTCGGTTGCAAGGTCGGTTGCGGTTGCAAGGTCGTTTGGTGCTGTGCCGTCCGGACCGTACTTGTTCAGTGCGTAGTCGTATCCGTAGTATGTGAAGTCATCCAGCACGTCGTTTGTGTATGCTGCTGTCGCGTACTGCGTGAATCCGACACCACCTGACATGTATGATCCGAGCCATATCTGGTCGTAGAGCATC
>DTYY01000143.1 GCA_012961645.1 Methanosarcinales archaeon
AATCACACCATCCATAACGAGCGAGACCTTGAGATCGGATACGTCCATTGTACCATCGTTGGTGACGGTCACCTCGATGGTTGTCCCATTAGAGTATCTGGTGGGCAGAAATGCTATCTCTGGCAGCACGTCAGCCTCGCCTTCTGAATGGACATACACGTCCTGAGACAGGAGATTATTGAACTCGATCGACTCATTCACGGTATTATCTGGATCGATTGTGACATTCAGGGTGTGCATGCCTGATGATGCTGGAGTCCAGTTGAATGCAACCTTTGCCGTATCGATGGGGTCAATGGATTGAACATTCATTGTTTCTATGAGTTCTCCATCGACGTGCAGTGTCGCAGTCGTCTCACCTGATGCGCCTGTTCCCTTGTTCTTGATCTTTGCTTCAACCACATAACTATGGTTCGCAACCACACCGATCGTCTCTTCTCCTGTCTTTAAATTCACGCTTAGATCTTCCTGAACCACCAGATCAGGAATGATCTCTATCTTTCCAAGAGTCAGCACCGAACAACCGATCATCATCGATCCATCGCCTCGATCATAAGTGGCATAGTTATCCGAACTCTCCAGGTACTCGGTGATCTCTGTTCTATTCACATCGAAACTGTAGCCATCCCGCTCATCTGCGATGTCTGTGGCTGCGAGCCTCCCATTGACCCAGAGCATCTCATTGAACTCTTCCTTGCCATAGCATGAGGCGGTCCACAGCGTTGCATTCTCGCATGTGCTGCTGTTTGCGCCAGGAAACGTTATCGTGGTGTTCTTCCGCTCTGCAGCGTATGAAAGCTCCTTGTGCAGATAGTCACACCCCTCTCTGATCCAGTACTGTGTCTCTGGCTTTTCAGGGTCTTCATATACCACGACCATGACAATGCCATAGATGTATTTGGTGCCGTAACCGAGTTTCTTACCCTCGTCATCATAGAAAGCATCCCCGTGCAGTGTCGCATTGTTGATGGAACCGGGAAGGACCTTATCAGTTATGTCATAGTATATCCAGCCACCAATGGCAGTGTCGCTCATATAGACGTTTTGGTTGGTGTCGCTGTTTCCTTCGATGGTGATGTTGCCAAGACTCTCGCCATTGAGCGTCATATCGAGCCACGTTGCCCCGGTCTTGGAGCAGAGCATCCCACCCGCATAAAGGCGTGCGAACTTCACATCACCTGGCGGCACCTCGAATAGTTCGGTGTATGGCGTGGTGTAATCAGGCGCACCTGACTTGCCGTGCCCTCCGCCCACATAGACGCTGCCGTTCAAAGTTCCGCTTGCTACCAGATGGTCTTCCAGTGGAAAACCAGATTCATTCCAGTATGCTGATGCTGGCATGCTGAGAGCTATCAGTGACACCAGTGTACAGCATATTAATACATATCTCACTTAAATATACCTCCTTTGTTATATCATGTTTCAAATATACCATTGATTGTTTATTTGATGCTATTTTACTGCCGTATGATATGGTTACATCACATCATTCTTGACTACTCAACGCTCGTGGTAATATAAATTTTTCGCCTCATGACACTCCAGACGACTGTGGGTTTGGCTTATCTCATGTATTACATCAACACAAGCGCGATTATTATTACAATATCCACAACAAGCGTAGCCGCGCCATTGATCGCAACGATCTTGCTTCCGAGCGTCGGACCAAAGAGTGATACATGCAGTGGCAGCGAGTGCTTTGCGAACCGTGTCGAGAACGATATCACATTTCCAAGCATCAGCGCGATCAGTACTCCTTTTGCTGATAGCACGCTCTCGTCAAGAAAGTTGCCGGCAAGTATCAGTCCGGAATACGTGTTCAGGATTTCGGTTGCACTGACAAGTGCAATCTCACTTTCAAGTCCTAAAATATCTGTAACCGGCTCTATAATCCCAGACACCTCCTGAAAGACGCCGCGCTCCATCAGAAGCGCTACCAGAAACAGGGTTACAAACATCACAGGTACGATCCGTTTAAGCATCCTGTATGTGGTTTTGACACTCTTGTCCCACGCGCTCTTATCACCGGCTAAATCGCGAGATGGCTCGTGCGCATCGTGGTGTGCAGATGCCACATCTGTTACAACCACGTTCTCGCCCAGCCACATCCGTGCAAGCAAGAACCCGAGACATGTCTTTGCGAGTGCAACAAACCCCCTGAGACTGATATAGATCACGCCGGTTGTAAGTCCAAGAATCGGGATTACCACAGGCAGAAAATACGTGAATAGATGAGATAGAATTCCAGGAAAGGAGCTGATCAGGGTGGTTGCGATGACCTCGCGCTCAGAGATTCTCTTTGCGCTCAGTTCTTCAGATAACATGGCATAAGCGGCTGTGCTGCTGAATGTGCACGTCACAACCGAGAGAGCCGATACAGCAGAGATTTTCGCCCTCTTCGAGATGGGATGGATCAGCCGGTCAAACTTTCTCATCAGTCCGATGTTGACCGCATAGTTTGTTGCAAGTATACCGATCGCTATCACTGGAACGATCTTTACCACATAGTGGACTGCATATATTAATGATTCATATATAATTATCATCACCCCGGTGGATATGCAAATGTCATGTTATCAGGGCACTGCACACCCATGAAAAGCTCGAGATACCCCCTGTAAATCTCTGCCGGATCGAGATCAAACTGCGGATGAAACCAGCTGGCAAAGTAAGCACGCCCAACGATACTATCCGGTCCCCATGCGATTTCAGAACTGTATATGTAAAATCTGCCATTCTTTACGGCGGATAATCCATCCCATCCCGGACGGGTCTCGATGATATCATCCAACAACCTTTCTGGCACATCTCTGCCCTGCCAGCCCCATTTCTCCAGGATTGGACCGGTCGATACACATTTGACTATTATATCGGGATCGGTTTTCAGTATCCACTCACTATCCACCTTTGGATACTGTTGAAGATGGGCGCATACATTGCGCCCACCAGCAGCAGTACAGACGTAATCAGCACTGCTGCCCTCACCCTGACTCATGATCACTGTCGGGCTGTTACTGCTCCCCCATTCCAGGAGTACCCGTGGCTTATCCTCTTCTGCGAGCCCACCTACAAACTCAGCAATTTGCACCTCATAGCCCTCCCGCCAGTCGATGTATGCCTCTGCATCGTCGCTCCTGTCGAGGATATAGCCAAGTTTATCTATTTCATATTTTAATAGATCATCTCTATAAAAATCCATCCCGATTATCGTGATGCCAGAGGATTTTAGTTTCTCTCGCATTTGTAAAACCCGCTCAGCGTTTGCAGATGTGATGACTATGTCAGGGCTCAAGCTGACGATCGCTTCGTAATCGGGTTTGCTCCATGTTCCGACAGTTGGTTTTTCAAGAAGTTCCGGATAGTAGTAGTCGTATTTCGGTATATCATCGGATATGCCAACGATCTGATCGCTTGCTCCAAGGATCTTGACGGCTTCTGTGCGGTAGTTGCCGAGTGCGATTATCCGCTTTACCGGCATGTGTACCGTGATATTCTGTCCGATCGAATCTGTGATCGTTCTTGGATAGTGCATATAGATATGCGCAGCCGCTCTCAGATCATTTTGTTCGATGTGTGAAGAGCCATCGAGGCATGCAAGAATCAAACTGCTGAGTTCTGATTCTGATACGATCATGTCCTGATTCGTGTCGCCCACGATCATCGTAGCCTGCGTAGATGCTGGCAGAAACGACGCAAGAAGCAGCAGTAACAGGAGCGCGGACCGAATCCTGTTCATCACTCCATCTCCGGGTACACAAATACGCCATGCTCCAGCGCATCAAAATCGATGCGCTGGAACCGCTCCAGATACTCCTGCTGGATTATTTCTGGGTTTATATCCCAAAAGATATCCGGATGAAACCACTTTGCAAAATACGCCATGCTCACCACCTGCTGCACCCCGCATCTGATATCTGAGGCAACCACGTACACCCTCTCGTTCTTCACCGCAGAGACACCTGCAAGTTCAGGGCGGAGCATGAGATCATCCCGAACCATCCTCATCCCGGAAGAGTCATCGAAATCATAGCCTGATGGGAGTTTGCTTGTCACAATCTGGATGATAACGTCAGGGTTCTGGGCAACAACCCATTCAGGATCGAGGGCGGGGGATCCTTCGAACAGGTCCCTCGCGATGTTGGTGCCGCCAGCAAGAGTACACTGGCGATCACCTGTGGAATCCCTGCCAAACGTTTTATATCTCCAGATATCCGGATATAACTCAAGATATACCCTCGGCTTGTCAGTATTTGGAATTGATTCTGTCCGGTTTATAATCATGCTCATGTAACCATTGTGCCATTCGATAAACTCCTCTGCACGATCCTCCTTTTCGAGCAGGTATCCAAGTTTTCTCATATCATCGGTCAGGTTACCTGGGTCTGTGAAATCGAGACGCACCACCATGACATCAGGTTCGATCTTCTCTTCAAGCCCGATATTCCATGTCCTGTACGTGATGACGATGTCAGGCTTCAGTGCGAGTATCGCCTCAGGATCGGGTTTGGCACTGGTCCCAACCACCGATTTTGTGCACATCACAGGCAGAAGCATCGTTTCCGCTGCGATGCCACTGCTCACGCCAGTTACACGATCCTCTGCCCCGAGCACCCTGATCGCGTCAGCCTGCGGATCAGAGAGCGCAATGATATGCTCGATTGGCTTGTATGCGGTCAACTCCCTGCCATCTGCGCAGATGATCGTTCTCGGATAATGTATATGGATATGCGCAGCCTCTCTCAGATCATTCATACTGAGATGCCGGGCAGAGCCGTCGAGATATGCCAGGACCGAGGCGCACAGTTCGGTCTCTGATACAACCATATCTCCATCGAGGTCACCTGGAACAGTATCCTGTGCAGCAGCATGTGTACAGCTCATCGCCATCGCTATCAGGAGCATCATCCAGCATACATTGTTCTTCATCCATCGTCCTCCGGGTACACGAACACCCCGTGCTCGCTCACGTTATATTCCAGTCCCTGAAACCGCTCGAGATACTCCTGATGGATCGCCTCCGGATCCAGATCCCCGAATAAATCAGGATGAAACCACCCTGTCAGATATGAAAGACCGATCAAGTACTTCGGATTTGTCCATGTGCCGCTGGCACAGATCAGATAGACACGCCCGTCTCGTACAGCCGCAACATCAGCCAGTTCAGGGCGGCTCATGATCTCGTCACGCAAGCACCTCATCTCAGCCGGGTCATCTGTGCCGTATCCGCATAATGCTCCTGTCTGGGTGCCCACCACCTTGACGATGATATCTGGATTCTGCACCACAACCCATTCTGGATCGATCTCCGTATACGATCCACTGAGACCTGACGCGATGTTTCTCCCGCCAGCCATCTCGACAAGCTGATGGGCACCGCTGCCTCTTGAATACGTTTTGTAATCGTCGTATCCTTCAATATATACCCGTGGCTTCTCATCTTCGGTCAGACCGCCGACCCGTTCATTGATCACACCGAGATATCCAAGATACCACCCGGTGAACTCTTCCGCCTCACCCTCTCTCTCGATGATGTGTCCGAGTTTTCTCACATCACGGGTCATGGTTTCAGGTTTGTAGCAGTCGAGGCGGATCAGTATAATATCGCTTCCATGCAGTTTATTCTCAAGTTCCTTGCTCCATCGTGTGAAATGGCTCCCGTAGGCGATCACAACATCCGGGTTCAGACTGATGATCCTCTCGATGTCCGGAGATGTCATCGACCCAACCATCGGCAACCTGCTGACCTGTGGAAAAAAATCGGCACAATCCGCGGTGTGTTTTGAGATGCCGATGATCCTGTCTGATGAGTTCAGCGTTCTGATGATCTCTACACCGTTTGAGTGGAGAACGATGATGCGCTTCACTGGTCTGTAGATGGTAACATTCACAGGCTCTGCTGAGTCGTCGATGATCGTTCTTGGATAGTATCTGTGGATGTGCGCAGCAGATCTCAGATCAGCCAGCGTGGGACGGCTGGCATAGCCGTCGAGATGATCGAGAATCAAACCTGCAAGTTCTTCCAGCGATACAATCCTGTCACGATCAATGTCTCCGGTGACCTCTGCACACGCTGTACTCACAGCCAGCAAAGCACAGATGACAAAAACGATAGCATCTACTATTTTTTGGTTCATTTACGGATACACAAAGATTTTATCCTGCATCTCCGTGCCCTGGAACCGCCTCAGATATTCCTGGTGTATGCCGGCAGGATCGAGATCTGCAAAAAGATCAGGGTATATCCACTGCGCCATATACACAACGCCGATGATGTATCTGGGTCCTGTATATATGTCTGCCATGAGCAGATGAATCTGCCCGTTCTCGATTGCATCCATAACATCCCAGCCAGGGCGTTTTATTATGCCGTTTAATATCGTTTCTGGTTCATCCGGATCGTCATAACTCCTGGACACCGCCTTGATCACGACATCTGGATTCTGTGCGATCACCCACTCAGGATCCACCTTCGGATACTCGCCTATCAGGTCACCTGCAATGTTCCTACCGCCAGCCATCATGCACATCTGGTGTCCGCCAGAACCGATGGACACGGTTTTGAAGTCGGAATAGCATTCGATGTAGACACTTTTCTCTTCATGAAGGGTGCTGACACGCCCGCCGACCAGATCCATGTAATGCTGATAGAAATCGGCGAGTTCTTGCGCTTTCTCTTCTCGTTCTAAAAGAACTCCGAGTTTCTGCACATCACTGGTCATGGTTTCTGGCGTGTAGAAGTTGAGCCTGACCACTGTAATGTCTGTTTCGCCTATTTTATCCTCGAGTTTGTCCTTTCCGGGCCATTTGCTGTATGCAAGCACGATATCTGGATCAAGTGCGAGGATCATCTCGCAGTCAGGGTTGTTCCACTTCCCGACGGTTTTGGTGTCTGCAAATTCGTAAAAGAAGTCGTCCTCCGCGATTCCTGTACCAACTCCCACCACATCGTTTGTCGCTCCAAGCGATCGTATGACTTCTGCACCGTCGCTGGTGAGCGGCACGATGCGCCGTACCGGCTCGTAGATTGTTATCTCTTCGCCGCTTGAACCTGCAATCGTCCGCGGATAGTATGCATGGATGTGGGATGCTGCTCTCAGATTAGCCAGCTCGATATGTGAAGAGAGGGCAGGAGAGGCATCGGGATGATCGAGAATCAGATCTGATAGTTCTTTCTCTGAAACGATTCTATCTCCATCAAGATCCCCTGTGATCGCAGCACACGCAGGAGTTGATGATATCATGCCGAACGTCAGCATCAGAAAGGCGAAAAACTTTGGTTCCATCGAAAAGACCTACCTCCGCTTGCAGAGGTATGCTGCAACCATCATAGCGATCAGCACCCAGGTCCCAAATCCGGGCGTGTCTGGTTGCTCAGCTTCCACGGTTGTTGTCTGGTGTCTCATAGCCGGCGGCGCAGCACCGCCGCCAACAGCGCCCTCGGAATCGCTCAGCAGATCGATCCATATTCCTGTGATCTCTGGAGTACCAGAGGTTGGGGAACTGACGCGATACGTGACCTGGGTCTCGTTGATCACCGCGAATGAAAGTTTCTGCCCCGAGACTCTGACCTTGTTTTCAGGGTGTGTTGTGCTAACGAACGTCAGATCACTGGCGAGCGTTTCTGTGATGCCGCAGATCGTGATATTATCGAGGGTCAGCGTCACATCAAACTCACCTGATGCAACCTTTGAGATCGTACGGTCAACACCAGTAACGCAAGCGTCGACGGCAAAGCCGTTATCGCACAGACCCGGTGCTGAAAACACGATCATTGCAAGCAATGCTGCTACATAGATTTTCATTTGTTTACCTCTATCAATTACCATACAATATTTCCGTCAGATATTCGATATCGCTCATATCCTGGTCATACCACCTGCTCCGGATCGTTA
>DTYY01000144.1 GCA_012961645.1 Methanosarcinales archaeon
GTTTTTGGATGCAAATTAACCGATTGGAACCACTCGATGCTTAGCCAGAGCTACAATTGATTTGCGCCCGTTGGGTGCTTTCTTGTATTATTTATCGATTGATGTTTATATTCATCGATTTATCGTCAGTAGGTTACCTACTGTCCTTTACATAAAACTTCCTATCACCTTCGGTTAGCTTTTTATAGCAAAATACAGCAATCACTATCTGATAAAACAAAAATTACAATCGCATTCATAGATGTGTGTACAAATAAAACAGCAAGAGGTCATTCAATGAAAAAGGAGCAAGAAGATGTTGATATTGATGCCATCGATTCCATCATAGAGAGACACAACGTTGATGTCGAACTGCTGATATCGATATTACAGGATGTCCAGTCTGAGTATAATTACCTGCCAGCGGATGCACTGAGGCGCGTAGCCGAACGATTGCAGGTTCCGTTGATACAGGTGTACAGTGTGGCGACATTCTTCAAGGCGTTCAGCCTCGTACCGAGAGGCAGGCACAGCATACACGTCTGTCTTGGAACAGCATGCCATGTCAGAGGTGTGCAGCAGGTTCTCGGGCAGATCGAGCGCGATCTTGAGGTGAAGGCTGGCGGCACCACCGATGATGGTGAGTTCACACTTGAAACGGTCAACTGCCTTGGAGCCTGTGCGCTCGGACCGATCGTTATGGTCGATGATGAGTATCATGGGCAGATGACACCGGAGAAGGTAAGAAATCTTCTAAAAACGGTTTGAAATCAAGGAGAGGCGAGAGAAGTGACCAGACTAAAAGATTCTGCAGAAATGGAAGAACTGCGGCAGCGGTTGGAAAAAGAGCGGGACCTGAACAAGTCAGTTATCTCGGTCTGCAATGGGACTGGCTGTCAGGCACTCGGTAGCGAAAGCGTGTTATCTGCGTTCAAAAAGGAACTTGGAGATCAAAAATTGGGAGAAAAAGTGGATTTACGCCCCATAGGTTGTCCTGGATTCTGTGAAATGGGTCCTATTGTTGTTATTCAGCCAGATAATATATTCTACAAGCTTGTAACAGTTGAGGACGTTATTGAGATCGTGAGTGATACCATTATCAATGGTAAACTCGTGGATCGGTTGTTGTACGAGAATCCATCTGGCGAG
The DNA here is from genome assembly GCA_012961645.1 of Methanosarcinales archaeon. GTDB lineage: Archaea > Halobacteriota > Methanosarcinia > Methanosarcinales > Methanogasteraceae > Methanogaster_D. The sequence goes on from DTYY01000144.1 coordinate 1,129, forward strand.
AAGGCTGTTCATGAGGATGATGTTGATTTCTATAAAAAACAGATGAGAGTTGTTATCGGAGACAACAGCAGGATAGATCCAACCAACATCCTCGACTACATTGCGATTGGTGGATACTCTGCGCTTGCAAAGGTTCTCTCGACCATGACACCTGATGAGGTCCTGGATGAGATCAAAACATCGGACTTGCGCGGAAGAGGCGGTGCAGGATTTCCGGCTGGCAGGAAATGGGAGGCATGCCGTGATGCAGAGGGTGAGATCAAGTACGTAATCTGCAATGCAGACGAGGGCGACCCGGGTGCGTTTATGGATCGCAGTCTGCTCGAGGGAAACCCTCACTCTGTGCTCGAGGGTATGATCATCGGTGCTTTTGCAATTGGATCTCATGAAGGCTATGTGTATGTCAGAAATGAGTATCCATTAGCCGTTAAAGTTCTTGAAATCGCAATCAAACAGGCGAAGGAGTACGGACTCCTCGGCGAGGAGATACTCGGCACTGGCTTTGATTTCACAGTCAAGATCAGTCGGGGCGGCGGTGCGTTCGTCTGCGGTGAATCGACCGCACTGATGGCATCAATCGAAGGAAGACCAGGTGATCCAAGTCCAAAATATGTCCATACAACAGAGAAAGGGCTCTGGAACAGACCATCGAACCTGAACAACGTTGAAACATGGGCGAATGTCCCGTACATCATAAATAATGGTTCTGACTGGTACAGAAACATCGGCACAGAGACGAGCAAGGGAACCAAGATCTTCTCGCTCGTCGGAAAGATCAATAACACCGGGCTTGTGGAGGTTCCGATGGGCATCACCCTGCGTGAGATCATATATGACATCGGTGGCGGGATTCCGAATGGCAGAAGATTCAAGGCTGTGCAGACAGGAGGACCATCAGGAGGCTGTATACCAGAGAGCCTGCTCGATCTGCCTGTGGACTACGAGAGCCTCTCAGAGCACGGCTCGATGATGGGCTCTGGCGGCATGATCGTGATGGACGAGGATACCTGCATGGTCGATGTGGCACGGTACTTCATCAAATTCCTTGAGGGAGAATCCTGTGGCAAGTGTGTCCCGTGCAGGGAAGGGCTTGAACGGATGGGTGAGATTCTGGATGGCATCTGCGAGGGCAGGGGGAAGGAGAGCGATATTATGCTTTTAGAAGACCTCTGTGAACTTCTGAGCGATGCATCGCTCTGCGGTCTAGGTACAACCGCGGCAAACCCTGTTCTGACGACGATTGCGTATTTCAGAGATGAATACTCCGCACACATAACCGAGAAACGGTGTCCAGCCGGTGTCTGCAGGGATTTGATCCACTACACAATCGATGAAACAGCCTGCACCGGCTGTGGTGCGTGTCTGAAAGCCTGTCCTGAGGGTGCAATCACTGGTGAAAAGAAGGAGGTGCACACGATCAATGCAGGCAAGTGCATCAAGTGCGGGATCTGCTATGATGTCTGCAAATTCGATGCAGTGAGGAAGGAGTGATATCATGGCTGAAAATGGAAACGGTATGGTTACATTGACGATCAATGGCGTGGATGTCTCAGCGGATCCAAGCTGGAGTCTGCTCGAGGCGATCCGGTTCTACGGAATCGATGTCCCAACGCTCTGTTATGTTGAAGGGCTGACCCCCTATGGTGCGTGCAGGCTCTGCGTTGTTGAGATCGGAAGCGGACGCACAAAACTTGTTGCCTCATGTACCCATCCGGTCTGGGATGGGCTGATCGTGAAAACGCATTCAAGACGAGTTATGCACGCTCGAAAGATGATCATGGAGCTTCTTCTTGCGAGATGCCCGGGCTCAAAGGTTTTGCAGGACATGGCTGCCAAGATGGGTATCTCAGAGGTGCGCTTTTCTCCGAGACATGACGACTGCATCCTCTGCGGTCTATGCGTGCGGATGTGTGAGGAGCAGATGGGTGCAAAGGCGATCGGATTTGTGGGAAGAGGCGTGGACAGGAAGATCACCACACCATTCGATATGAGATCCGATCTCTGCAAGGCATGCGGCGCATGCATGTACATCTGTCCGTCCTGCCAGCTCAGATGTCTCGGACCCGAGGCGAAGGACCCCCTGTGCGGTGGCTGCACCAACATCGAACCGGTCTGCATCTGGGAGGGTTCTGATGACGCACTCTGCTACATGCATCCGTGTGTGGCATGTGTAAAGGAGCCGGAAAAAGTATAGAGATTATATATAATAATGTAATAATATA
>DTYY01000145.1 GCA_012961645.1 Methanosarcinales archaeon
GGCACAAGCCGGTCAGTGCCATCGCCAGAGAGCACGCCCTTAAGCTCGGTATCATGGACGAACGCACGCCCAGGAATGAACACAGTCTCCCTGACCTCAGCCAGATCAAGCGCCATTATGTCCTCGATCGTGATCAGACAGCCGATATCCTTGCCAACGCCGACCACGTTTACGTAATCGTTCTCATGTTGCAGGACCTCTGCAAGGCGCGGCGCAGCGATGCGGCTCGTCAGCACGGTCGCCTCCTTCGTGATCGGCGGCAGTTCTGAGAGTGCGCTGGAATCGTTTCTGATCGCAAACGGCGAGCCGATGAGCGGATCCTCAAGCGGCGTGCCAGCAACCCTGAACGAATACTCATCTGCTGCCCTCTGCACGATCGCCAGAAACTCTTCGACTGTGTGCGTTGCAGCATCCATGATCGGAGCGTTCCCGAGAATCAGACCCTGTTCTCTGCTATTTGCAAATCTCATGAGGATCACGCCTGTAACACCCATATCTTCGAGGTCAACAAGCGTCTTCTGCAATTCATCGGCGTCATTTGCACCTGGAACCAGAACGATCGCTGCATACACCTTGCAGCATTCGGCAAACCTGCGCAACACAGAGAGCGATGCATCAGGCGTTTTATCACCCATATATCTCTTTCTAAGTGCTGGATTGGTCGAGAAAACGGTGAACGAAACCTCATCAATGCCTCTATCTATGAAATAATCTGCATCATCATCCTGATCGAATCCTTTTCCGCTCGTGTATCCGAGATTGATCGGTGCGCCGTAAGACGTGAGTGCATCGACCAGTACGCGGAGATCAGGATAGCAACTGAGATCGCCTCCGCCACTGATCGTTATTCTGTCGATCTCCTGACTGGAAAATCTTATTGATTGGTTTAATTCGTTTAAAACTAGTTGAAATGGCTTAAATCCATAATATTCTTCTCTAACAGCATTTAGGCAGTATTCACACCCTTTCTGGAATGGAAAGCAATTTTTGCAGCCGAACGGCTCAATCTCTCCGACTCCCTTGAAGTAGCAGTACCTGCAAAAGCCCATGCAGTCGTGTCCGGGCTTTCCTCCGATATCAGCGAGTATTTCCATCATTATCACATCTCGAACCGTTGCAGATCGGCATCACGATCTGGTTAGAACCCATCAATACTTAAAATCTGTGTGGCAGTGAGGCTGCCAGTCGCTCTGGTTCAATATGGAAAGTGCAAGTGACATACCAAAGTAGCTCAATCATCCTACCTTACAAGCCCGTACCGCTCGACATTGCGGTCAGCGATCGCCTGAATCTTTCTGATCTCTTCTTTGCCGCTCTCTGTGAACAGGTGTTTAAACCGCCTCTGTATACGAAGATACTCTTCAACAGGCTTCTGTTTGATCTTGCGCACACCCTTAAGTTCGCCGTCCACAAACTCAAAAATCGGGTAGAGTGCGGTCTGGACTGCAAGCCTCATGACCTCGATCGCCATTGAGCTTTCGAAGTACCAGCCTGTGCAGCAAGACGCGTGAATCTGGACGTACGTCGGACCTCTGGTCTCTGTAGCGGTTTTTATCTTGCGGATCACGTCTTTTGGGTATGCGATCGTTGCAGTCGCCACATAAGGCGAGCCATGTGCCACAAGGATCGCGGGCATATCTTTCTTCGGGCGGGGATTTCCGTACGATAGGCTGCCAGCCGGACTGGTCGTGGTTGCTGCATCAAATGGTGTTGCGGCACTGCGCTGTATGCCGGTATTCATGTATGCCTCGTTGTCATAGCACACATACGTGACATCATGCCCGCGCTCGAACATGCCTGAGATGCTGCGGATGCCGATATCGAAGGTGGAGCCGTCTCCTGCTATGACCAACACCTTCGTGTCCTCATTCCCAAGTGCTCTAAGCGCGGTCTCGACACCTGATGCGACAGCGGCAGGATTCTCAAAGAGCGAGTGGATGTAGGGAACCCGCCACGCCGATTCAGGGTATGGCGTCGTGAATACTTCGAGACAGCCGGTCGGACCGCAGACGATGCAGTTCCTGCCAGCCCCCTCAAGGATGAATTTTGCTGCAATCGCTGCTCCGCAGCCTGCACAGCCGCGGTGCCCCGGGGCTAATAGACATTCTGTGATCATCGTTAATTCCTCACTTCCTTCTTCTAAAATATTTATGACCGCCTCACCGTGACGTTTGCTGAGCGATAGGTGCAGACGACTCCAGGTTTTGAAACGGTCATCTCGGCATAGATCACCGCCTCTTCGCCACCTATGTATCCGGTTTCTGGCCAGAGGTTGACCGAAACGACCGACCAGTTGCCATTTTCATCAGGGTATCCGACACCGCTATGGAGTCGCTTCCCCTCTCTCTCGGTATATATGTGAATCCTGACTGTTGCACCGGGTTCGCTGCCATATCCTTTGACTGTGAGGATGCGGGCGGCGGTACCGCCATCCACAGGCTTTGTAATCTTAACAGTCGGAGTCGGAACTGGTGTTGGTGTTGGCGTGGGCGTCGGTGGAACCGTCTCTATCTCGGTCAGTGCCTCCCAGTCGACCGGTATCTCGGGATCGAGCGGGTTTTCATCCAGCGGATCCCAGTACCGATCACCATCGGTATCATTATTCTCGGGATCTGTTCCAGCAGTCAACTCCTGTTCATCACTCCATCCGTCGCCGTCGGTGTCAACCACCTGTGTGACATCTGGCTGATCCTGCTGAACACAACCGAGTGACACGGCTGATACCATCAGCACAACCAGCATTATATTTATAATATTCCTCATATTTTTGACCCTTCTCGATTTCATGGTTGCCCTAACTGTCTGGTTATCTATTTATCTATGTTTCGGTGGTATAAGTATCTGACATTACCGCCGGAGGAAAGATGGCAGAACAAACAATGGCAGAAAAGATCTTATCTGAGAGAACAGGAGCAGATGTCCGACCAAACGACCTGATCGTCGTGCCGGTGGACCTCGGGTTCGCGCACGATGGCACGCTTCCGCTTGCGATCCAGTTGATGGAGGATGAGCTGCACACAAGAAGAGTCCATGACCTGTCAAAGATCATCGCTGTCTGCGATCATGCATCGCCGTCCCCAAGCGAGCAGGTCTCGAACGTCCATATCATGATGCGTGGTTTTGCACGTGAGAACGGGATTGCGCTTTATGAGAACGGGGATGGGGTATGCCATCAGATCGTTGTTGAGAAACATGCAGCTCCATACAAGATCATCATCGGCGCTGATAGCCACACATGCACGCATGGTGCACTCGGCGCATTTGCAACAGGCATGGGCTCGACAGATATGGCAGCGATCATGGCTTACGGAAAGACGTGGCTGAAGGTACCTGCGAGCTACAGGATCGAGATTGCAGGAAAGCTCTCCGAACATGTCTATTCCAAGGATGTGTTTCTGTACCTCTGCGGAAGAATCACGGCGGATGGCGCAACATACATGTCGATGGAGTTTCTCGGGGAGGCTGTGGATGAGATGAGCGTTGAGTCAAGGCTTGTGATGTGCAACATGGCGATCGAAGCAGGCGGGAAATGCGGGATATGCGCCGCCGACGAGAAGGTTCGTGAGTTTCTTGCACGCTACGACAGATCGGATGAATATATACCTTTAGAGCCCGACGATGGTGCGGACTACGCGTCCGAGATCGTGATTGCTGCAGATGACATCGAGCCGCAGATCGCTGCTCCGCATCGGGTCGATAATGTCTCGCCTTTGAGCAGATACGCAGGGATGCCACTTGATCAGGTCTGCATAGGATCGTGCACTAATGGCAGGATCGAGGATCTGAGGACAGCTGCCAGGATACTGAAGGGCAATAGGGTCGCAGATGGCACCAGGCTGGTTGTGTACCCGGCAAGCAGGCGCGTGCTTGCGCAGGCGATATCAGAAGGGATCATCTCTGTGCTTGTGGAGGCTGGTGCGGCTGTATGTGCGCCGGGCTGCGGTTTTTGCATCGGACGGACGATCGCGCTCGGGGATGGAGAAGTGGTTTTGTCTACGCAGAACCGGAACTTCAAGGGAAGGATGGGGAATAATAATGCAGATATCTATCTTTCATCGGTTGAGACCGCGGCTGCAAGCGCGATTCGAGGAGAGGTTACCGATCCGCGGGAGAGGTAGTATCTGGCTTGTTCTACCACAGTGAATGCATGCCCCTTATTATTCATTCGGTAGTGGTACGGTTGGGGCTGCAGGTGTGTATACTTGGGTAAACCAATGGTTTGGGATTCTAAACAGGGCGATACTTTCTTATTAACTCTTTAGAAGAATATCTCAAAGATTCCACCGATCATCGATCGGAAACATCTCATTGATCCAGATCAAAACCCTGTTATCGTGGATAATCCGGTATTTTCTTGATAAAGCCGGGCAGAGTTTGCCAAAGACCCGACTCTCTAAAATTTCGATCTCATCGATCTCTCTCCTCGATTCGATGGCATATTCTCTCAAAATGCGTCCGATAGGTATATCAGCACGCATCAAAGCCTCTTCCATCCCCGAGGGCATCTGTTTTATCGGAGCAAGTGACCGTGCATGCACATACACCACATCTCCGGCACACAGCAGGACGATCCGCTCATTTACAGCATCGCCAGCAGATATATCAAGCAGCCCAGCGATCTCATCGCCTGCCTCGATGATCTGCTGCTGCCTCGTCTTCACACGGACTGCCTGCCCCGTCATCAGTTCGAGCAGGTGGGTGACCGAACCATCGGTGCCGGCACAGATCCGGAGGCAGGTAGGAAGATTCAACTTGCACAGAGATTCGATGACATCATCCAAAGAATCACCATCAACTATATCAACTAACTTCCTTCTTCATCTTCTTTACGCGTTCTTTTGCCGTGTATCCGGTAGCCGCATCGAGAAATCTACGAAAACGTTTGTTTGTGTCGGAAACTTCCCCCACATCAATCTCCGTATCAGGTTCTGTGTCTACACAGAGTTTCTTACCATCGGTCCAGACTTTCATCTGTTTCAGAGCCTTATAGCTGATAACAAACTTGTCATCGATGGTTTCGACCTCGCATGGGAAGCAATCCTTTAATACCTCTAAAATTCTATCTCTATCAGCTGTAACTCCACGTTTAAATGAATACTCGTTGATATGATCATCTCATCCAAGTATCTTGTCAAACAGCCAGCCATATTCCTGTGGTTTTGTGAGATACTCAAGCATATCGATCTGTTTCACGAGCCCATACATCTCCTTATTTTTATACAGTCCAACCTCTGAGTAATTCGTGGGTCTCAGGAATCGTATCTCTGGCAGATCCCCATATTTCGGGTTTGGAACGAACCCATCTTCTGATAAGAAGTATGAAGCCCCGCCTTTCTCCTTAAAAAAATCATAAACCGAAGAAAAATCCCTGCAAACCCAGTTAGCCATCTTGAGACTCTTGTTTGATGTGTTTATCGTTACATGCCCGTACCCGGGCGGTATGATCACCTTGTCACCGGCGCCAGCCCGCACAACGACCACATCAGATATGCTGATGCCCTCTTTCTTCTGCAGCAGGTACTGCGCCTCGCCTTCCAAGACCTCGTACACCTCGGTGTAGCTGACATCGGTTCCAGGGACGACCGGGTGATCATGCCCGGCGGTCTTGACATATTCTGTGCCGAGCATGCCCGGCGGAATGATCGTGATGTCATATCGCAGATTATGCTCGATGATCTGCGCATAATCTGACCTGCTCAGTGAGAGGTCCCTGTACATGTAATACAATTCACGATTCGGTGCGTCCATCAGCGAACGATCATACAGCACATCATCCATGTCATGCAGCATTCTGATGTCTGGCTCTCGCCCACTCAATATATCAGATAGCATCAAGTTCTTATTTGAGGCATGTTCGTATAAAAAACCATCGGGGCAGGGTGATTGAAATAATCCGAAAAGAATGCAATCCTTTGGGCAAATTGGGCGGAGTGCTTTGGTTCAGAATAATCTTCCTTTCAACACCCATAACACCTAAAATCTCCTCGGATCAGTCTCGATATCCACGATGGCAGGTTTCTTCGCACCCATCGCTTTTTCCAGAGCATCCTTCAGCTCTTCAGGATGCTCCACCCTGAATCCCACACCTCCGCATGAGATTGCATAGAGAGAGAAATCCGGATTCTCAAGTTCAGTAGCAAACCGCGGGTACCCTTCTATCCTCTGTTCCATGCTTATCATAGCCAGTTCTCTGTTGTTCAGGATCGTCACGATGACATCCAGATCATTCTTTACAGCAGTCAAAAAATCGCCCATCACCTGGGCAAAGCCGCCGTCGCCGGTAACACAAACCACCTGTCTATCAGGAGAAGCCAGCTTGGCTGCAATGGCAGCAGGAAGACCAAAACCCATAGTGGCGAGATACCCAGACATCAGGAGCGTCTGCCCTTCCATCAGAAAATTTCTCCCGAACCAGAAGCCATTGTCTCCAACGTCGATTGCTATGATGGCATCCGGATCTATCGTCTCTCGAAGCATCTTAAAGATGAACGGAGCTCTCAAAGGCGTTTCCATCGAGTCCGCCTCTTTCTCAAGCTGAGCATGCCATCTCTCTTTCTCAGTTCTAACAGCATCCAGTATTTGTTGATTCTCTCTTTTCTTTACTTTCTCAAGCAATTCCTCAATCACCACCCCACAATCTCCGAGAATGGCAAGTTCTACCGGAAAACCCCTGCCAAGATTCATCGGATCGATGTCAACCTGAACCGTCCTTTTCCTCGGGATATTTGTTTTTTCAGAGAACGATGAACCTAAAACCAGTAGCAGGTCAGCATCATTGACGTATTTCCTTGCCATCGGAGTCCCAACATCACCAAGAACACCGAGAGAAAATTCATGACCCTCAGAAACTACACCTTTTGCACGAAAAGTCGTTATTATGGGTGCTTTTATCTTTTCAGAGAGTTTCATTAGATTATCTCGCTGATCCCTCGCGCCCCAGCCAGCGATTATCAGGGGCCGCTCCGATTCTTTCAGCAAACTCACCGCCCGCTCGATCAGTAAGGTATTCGATATCCTGAAATCCGGAATTCGTCCAACCATCGGCTCTATATCTGCTTCAAGCGGCTCTTTCTGGATGTCGTTTGGAATTGCAAGGTGAGAAACGCCCCTTTCCACCAGAGCATGCTTAAGAGCC
>DTYY01000146.1 GCA_012961645.1 Methanosarcinales archaeon
ATCCACGCGTGGTGATAGCCACGAGCCTCGATGAAACTTTCACAGATCCTCTGAATCAGCCTGCCACTGTCTTTCTCTTCGGTGGTGATCCGGTCGATGTTTCTGATGGTGCACATCACCGCAGCGAGTTGTTCCAGCCTCTTCTCCCGCTGGCTCTTATAGAGCGCCATCTCTATGATGCAGCAGAGTTCTTTGTCGGCAAATGGCTTGACGACGTATCCATAAGGCTCTGTCACCCTTGCCCGCCGCAGTGTGGTCTCGTCTGCATGAGCGGTAAGATACACAACCGGGATGTGAAAGACAGACCGTATCTGATCAGCCGCTTCAACCCCATCCATCTCGCCTTTTAGTACGATATCCATCAGCACCAGATCGGGCAGATCCTCCCCTGCCTTCCTGACAGCATCCTCCCCAGTAGACACGATTGAGGAGACCGCGTATCCAAAATTTTTCAGAATCGTCCGGACATCTTCGGCGACGATTCTTTCATCTTCAACGATCAATATCTCTTTTTTCATCATTTTAACCCCTGAAAGTGACCTGAAATTCGCTTCCATCGGTTCTATCCAGCTCGATCGTGCCCTGAAGCTGATCTTCAGCCAGCAGGACAACCAGATGCATACCAAGCGATTCCAGATCCTTGAAATCCAGATGCTGCGGAATACCGATCCCGTCATCGCTGACGACCAGTTCAAATTCGTCTTCACCGACTGAGCGTAGCGAAACCTCGACCTCACCCGATCTGCCCGCAGGAAAAGCGTGTTTCAAGGAATTGGAGACCAGTTCATTGATGATCAATCCGCACGACATGGCAGCGTCAACACCTAACGAAACATCCCCAACGTTCATCTTCAGCTTGATTCTGCCTGTGTCAACCCCGTAACCGTAAGACCAGAACACATCATGCAACAGAGTCTTGATATACTCCTTAAAATTGACACTTGCCATGTCTTTTGACTTGTAAAGCTTCTCATGGACAAGAGACATCGCCATGATCCGGTTCTGACACTCTTCAAACATCTCACGCACCTTTTCATCAATTACATAACCTGATTGAATCTTGAGGAGGCTGGAGATGACCTGCATGTTGTTCTTGACCCGGTGGTGGACCTCGCGCAGAAGCGTCTCTTTCTCTCTGAGCGATGCCGTGACCTGCTCCTCAGCGCGCCTTCGTTCCTCGATCTCTTTTTTCAGGTCTTCGTTAATCCGTACCAGTTCTGCAATGCGCTGATCCGTATCCACGCCCGCGCGCGCTTCATCGCCCGATCCTGAACGACACATTCCTCTTCCTCACTTCAAAGCACCGGTCCTCAGATCCGGGCTATGAGTTGTATAGTTGTATGTATGGCCTGTCACTGCCCTCAAACATCTCTATTTTCAGGTGGTTGATGTGGGTAGCGGCACCATAACCGTTCTTACCATACAAAGATGTCTGGCAAACCAAATTATGACGCACATCAATAGGTTTACTTGTAAAAAAAGATTGCCCTAAATATAGGGTTGCCATAATATCCTGATACTGACCCGGGCGTTTCCAAGGAGATCTGCAAGCAATTTTGCGAAAAACACCTGTCCCGGGAATCCTGTCTTTACCACCCTGCTGCACCCCATCCGTAAACCATAATAGCAAAATAATACTATACTACTCTCATGAACGAACCCACCAGAAGAACAACCCGAAGAATCGTGCGCGTCATCTCTCTGGCGCTTGCTATGTCCCTGTGTACATTCCTGTACATACCAGCCTGCACCGGAAATGTACAGGAGGCGACCATCTTCTATTTTGACGGTGGGATCAAGACCGGGCACACCCTTGATCTGGAACAGGGTTACATTATCAGGGTCGGTGATATCGGAAATGACGGTGCTGCGATCGGAATATCGGACGGCGGCAAGGAAGTTGCGAACCCTGATATACTCAAAAAGAGTTCTCACACATTTGAAAAGGAGATGGGTGGCGTTGATTACGATATCATAACAATATCACTGATTGGAACCGATACCGACTCAAACACGGTTTCGGTGATCGTTGAGCAGTACATCGATCCTGGCAGGTCATTCGATTATCCTTTGATCAGCGATGTATCTGTAAACATCGCGGAAGGCGACCTGGAACCCTTGAAAGAAGGATACAAGCTTGGAGTGACCTCCATTGCTGACGGCAATGCCATTCTGACACTGTACAGGGGAGGTGTGACGGTTAAACAGGAGAAATTGTATGAGAATGATCCTGATAAGGGGCGGTTCGTTTATATGAAGAAGATCGAGGGAGAGTACCGCACCATTCTGATCATGGAACTGGATCGGGTATTCTGGGATGCGAAGGGCGGGATGGTGCGCCTGCGTGGGCTCTCGCAGTTCAAGGATCCAGAATACGTCAGAACTCTGAAAGAGACGTCA
>DTYY01000147.1 GCA_012961645.1 Methanosarcinales archaeon
GGTCGGGATATCGGGCGCACGCGTGCTCATCCTTGGCGTTACATACCGCGGCGATGTGAACGAGACGAGATTCAGTCCTGCAATCGACGTGATCAATGAACTACGGGCGAGGGGGGCAGAGGTCTCTGCTTATGATCCAGTGCTCGGTGGTGTGGTTGAACGGTTCGGAGCAATCCCCGCTGATATCGGCTCTGGTGAGGGGATTGATGAGATCGATGCGATCCTGATCGCCTCGGATCACACCGAATTTAAGATGATCGACTGGGACCGACTCGGCAGGAGGATGCGGCATAAGGTGGTTGTGGATGGCAGGGGCATCCTTGATCCAGTAGAACTTCGCTCCAGAGGGTATCTATACCGGGCAGTTGGTAGACCATGAACATACCTCATGACGCGCAGAATATCGCAATCTTCTTTCTTCTTTCGTTCGTGCTGACGATGGCAGCGCTTCCCAGAATGATCAGGATACTTAGATCAAGCGACATGGTCGTGAGGGATTACTACAAGGCAGGAAATGTGTATGTCCCGACAAACGGTGGTTTGCTCATCACGCTCGTCGTTCTTGTGATGCTTAGCATATCGGTCATCTTCTGCAACTCACCGATCAATTTCATAATTGTTTACATCGCGGTGATGTATGCCACATTCGGGATACTGGACGACTATCTCCGGATCAGGAACCGGTGGCTCAAGATATTCTTCCCGTACTTCCTGTCGTATCCGATCGCACTGATCCTCCAGCCGCACGCCATGGAAACGATCGGTCTCTTCTTCGATGTCACGCCAACCTCGGTAACATGCTTTTACTACATCATCGCTCCAATGTACGTGATGGTCGTTGCAAACATGGTGAACATGCATTCCGGTTTCAACGGGCTCCAGTCAGGGCTTTCCTCGATAGTCTTCTTCTTCCTCCTGGTGAAATCATTCATGGTCGGGAGAATCGAGCATCTCAACATCTTTGCGGCGTTCTTCGGAGCAAATCTCGCGTTCTGGACGTACAACAGGTATCCCTCATCGATCTTTGAGGGGAACATCGGTGCGATGTTAATCGGCGCTGCTATGGGCGTCTTCATCGTCTTTCAGGGATTCCTCATATCCGGAATCGTCATGCTCCTCCCGCATATCATCAACTTTCTCATGTACTTCTACTGGAGGGTACGGCGAAAGATATGCCAGAGGCAGGGCACACCGACAGAGGAATATGGCTCGTTCAAGTTCGGGCATCTGAGGGAGGATGGCACGATCAGGGTTCCGAACAGGCTGACACTGAAATGGCTGCCTCCGTATTACTATCAGATGACCGAGAAAGAGGTCGTCAGAATTATGTATGCGTTCACCGCCATGACGTGTGCCATCGCGCTCTATGTGCCATACTGATATAAGATTACATCATATATGTTATATCTGATGGTAGCTGGAAGATCAAAATATTATATTGACCTGATAGCGGTTGTCATACTCACAGGTCTATGCATCCTCTTTGTTATTGTCGAGCCATTCAACAAAACGCCGCTCAGGATACCGTTTTCACTGATAATCCTGCTCTTCCTCCCCGGATACGCGCTGATAGCGGCAATGTTTCCGAAAAAGGGAGAGATCGGTGGAATCGAGCGGTTCACGCTCAGCATCGGTCTGAGTATTGCGATCACAGTCTTTGATGGCTTTGCGATCAGCATGACACCATACCTGTTCAGACCGATGCCACTCATACTCACGCTCTCTGCGATAACATTGTTCCTTCTGCTACTGACCGTCGTTACAAGGGCGCTTGTACCAGCGGATGAGAGATATTTTGTGGATTATCAGGGGTTCATCGAGTCACTGCGTGCTGATGAGGGGAAGATGAATGATATCGAGCGAATGCTTTTCATAGCGCTCATAGGGTCGATCATCATCGCAAGCAGCATGCTGATCTATGCCAAGCTCACGTTCGAGGAGGAGAAGTTCACCGCACTCTACATCCTGGGTCCCGGGGGCAAGGCAGAGGGTTACGAGAAGAATCTGCACATCGGCGAGCCCTCCTCGATCACGGTTGGTGTTGAGAACTATGAACATGCGCCCACCGAGTATACACTTCAGGTGAAGCTTGGGGCGGGCGTGCTCGAAACACGGAAGATATCTCTGATGCACAAGAAAAAATGGCTTGAAGAGGTAACATTTGTCCCGGATCGGACTGGAGATCGCTTGAAACTTGAATTTGTTCTGTACAGGGGTGGGACACAATATCGATCCGTGCATCTCTGGGTCAGCTCATCGATCGACTACAACGACACAAGCACTCTCTTGAATTATCTGATCATACCGCCGGATGTCCCGAATGGCGGCATGGAAGAGAACAGTTCGTGGACATTCAGCAGCAACAGAAACTTTACCGGCGAATATTCGAGCGTATCGCACTCATCCAACCACTCTTACGGGATTGTATCCACGAAACCCGATGAGGGCTGGTATGGCGCAATCGAACAGGATATTGCATCGCAGGAACCCGGGCTTGCCGTGCTCAGGTTTGCTGTGCGTGATTCAATCCTCACAAACACCACCGGTTATCAAAAGCAGGTACTCTTAAATGAGCGAATCGTCTGGGAGGATAGCGCAGCTAAGGATGAGGGCTGGCAGCAGATCAGGTTCCCTGTGATGCTCCAGAAGTCAAACAGGCTGGTCATGAAGGTCTATTCAGAGAAGAGCAACCCGGATATCTCAGTTTGGTGGGACGATGTCGGGTTTGAGACGCTCACAACGATGAATGTATCGTATTGCGAGCCATCGATTCTTCTCGATACTCCGACAGATGTTTCGGTGGTTATCGAGAATTACGAGCCCGCATACACAAACTACACTCTCTTTCTTAAGCTTGGAGGAGACGTGGTCGCAGAAGAGGGGATTGGCGTTGCGAGCTGCGAAAATGCGGTTTTGAACCTGACATTCACACCGGAGACCATTAGCTCATATCTACCGCTCGAGTTTCTGCTGTACACTGGAGATGTGATACACCGGTACGAGGCAAGAACAGTCTCTTCTTCGGTTGATTACAGCAACACCGATTCCATGTTGAACTACTCGATAAGACTGCCCCGGATCCACAATTCAGACATGGAGTATGATGGGCACTGGGAGTACGCCGGAAAAGGTAATTTCACGGGCAACTACACCACGGCTGCCTCGACGCTCGGGTACCGCTCGTATGAGATCGCCATTTTAGAGGGCGCGAGCACACTGCCAGGAGACTTCGGCGAAATCTCGCAGAAAATAGCAGGCGAGAGGGGAATTGTCCTTCTATCGTTTGATGTGAGTGACTCGCAGATCTCTGAGACGGGAGGACACCACGTGAAACAGGTACTGCTCAATGACATCCTCATCTGGGAGGATGACGCTGCCGGTGACGAGGGCTGGCAGCGCGTCGAGACGCCGGTGATGCTTGCATCAAACAACACCCTAACCCTCAGGGTGCATGAGGAAGCTGGAGGCACGGACTTTCGGACGTGGTGGGACAACATCGAATTTGGGAAGTTCACAGGGGAAACAGAGAGTGAAATAAAGGTTGCAGGATACGCTCCGAGCGTGCAGCTCAGCAGCATTCCGATGCCGATCTATAACGGCAGCACGATGACACTCACAAGTTCGAACTGCGATCAACTGAACTCCAATGAGAAGCTTGTACTCTATTTCAGCGGGGATGGTGTAGTTGAACCAGGGAACGCCACCTACACGATCAGCGTCAGTGGCGAGAGCATCCGTTATCTCGGAGAGCGATACATGATCCCTGGTTCAGAACCCGACCTTCTGCTGCCAACGATCGTTGATGGGAGCAGCAGAACCATGCATGCGAACGAGACATGGAAGCTTGGAAGTGGCTATAACCTCTCACTCTGTGATGTGGATGGTGTGCGGGAGACCGCCTTTCTCAAACTGAATCATAACCACGAAACCATCGATTCCGGTATCTTTGGCGAGGCTGAGACCTTTGAACATAAAACCCGTGTTGAGGGTGTTGGTGATGACGTCTGCCTCTTCAGATGCACGGTCGATGACATACGGCCTGATCAGTCCGTAAGGATCGATGATCTGTACCTCCATTTGGATACGCCGGTCTATGTCAGAGTCGGAGGTAGGTATGGAGAGTTCGAGATCGATGAGATCAATCCGTCCGGAATCGTCTTCAAAAACAGAGAATCGATCATCTTCAGTGGAAGGTGCAGCATCCTGAACGACACGATCGTCTTCGAGGTCTCTGATAACAGGCACTATGCATATCTCTACACGACAAAGACCGGGAGCGGGACTTATAAGCTGAAAGGAACGCCGTCGTCGTATCGTGCGAAAGCAGGAGAATGGATGAACCTGACCGGCGACAACCATCCGGCATTCTCCTATGATTTCGAGACCGGAGAGTCGTACGAGGAACTGAAGGTCTACTTCTCTGGTGACCGGTTCATCGCACCAGGGGACGTGACATACACGGCGACCGTGATCGATGGTAAGACCGGTTTTCTGGGAGAGATGCATCGATCATTTGATCCTGACCGCGCAGACCTCCTCGGAAGGATTCTTGTGGACGAGAGCAGCGAGGTGTGGCTAAGGACTGGTGAGAGTTACGGCTTACGTGAGGGCTACCTCCTCACAATTGGGGATATATCAGTAACAGGAGGCGCGGTCAAGGACGTGTTTACAACAGGAAACACGGCATGGCTGAAACTTGTAAAGGAGGGAGAGGTTGTGGAATCTATCGTCTGCATCGAAGGAGGTACTTTTGGGTACATGGTCTCCATTGCGGGGGATGATGTGCCGGTCTTCGAATGCACCGTCGCTACGATCTTTCAGGAAGGCGGAGGCGGTTTTGTCGTCCTGGAAGATATCATACAATGCTCAAGTGACGTGAAGAAGATCCATATCGGGGGCAGATATGGTAAATTCGAAGTCTGCGAGATTGCGGCTGACAGAATTGTGATCAAAAACACCGAATCGATCACGATCGATTCTGAGACCTCGATTCTAAATGGCTGGCTCAAGTTTGATGTCAGCGGAAGCAGTGTTACCCCATACACAGAAAAACAGATAGGGGGCCTGGTGTGAGATGAACATCCTCTTCATGCTTGCTTCTGGACTCGGCGCAGCGGTCATACTCACAGTGATCGCTTCTTTCATATTCAGCCAGCAGATTCTTCTCAGGTGGTATCACGCTAAAAAGGCGTCATTCGATGATCCTCTGTACATGCAGATGCTCAAACTTGCAAAAGACGCCGGAATGCCCGCGGCAGGACTCTATTTTATTGAATCTCCTGTTGTTAACTCGTTTTCCGTTGGGAACCGGAAGAACGGTTCTATCGTCCTGACAACCGGAGCGATTGAACGATTGAGTGGAGATGAACTCTCATGCATGATGGTGTACGAGATTGCACATCTCAGGAGCGGGCGCAGACTCCGGGAGATCGCCGCTGTTATTGCCGGAATACTCACCATGCTTCCGATTGCGGCGCTCTGGGGTGCGGTATTTACAGGATTCGGGCAGGATTATGAGCCTGCGCCAAAGCTGATCAAATTCTTTGTGACATCTCTCTTTGCGCCACCAGCGGCACTTCTTGTCCAGGTCACATCCTCAGAATCGGTTAAATACGAGGCTGACAAGTATGCTGCGCTATTGTGTGGATCAGATGCCGCTATCGGGATGCTTTTAAAATTGCGAGATCATGAGAGCTGGGATATTAATCCATCACATGCTCCGCTCTTCATCGCAAATATGCTCTCAGACGATGAGATCTACAACACGCTCTTCTGCACTCGCCCGTCGGTAGATGATAGAATAAAAAGATTAGAGGAGGCAGGATATTGATTCCGGATTGGATGCGTGCCCTTGGCATCAGTTTCGTCTCGTATATGTTTATGCTCTTCGTGATAATCGTAGTGGTTACCTTTCATGCGAGAGACTTCGATTTCGGGCGTGCAGCAGCCATCACAGCCGTGTACATGACTGCGCTGTTGGTATACTTCGCAGTCCTATTCGTGGTGTTCAAAAGAAAAATAGCAACTACCGTACATGCGCAATAACATGGTAGTGTACTACTTTATATTTGATCACTCAAATTCAAAAATCAACCCAATCCAGA
>DTYY01000148.1 GCA_012961645.1 Methanosarcinales archaeon
CATCTCCAGAATGCTGCGTATTCGGTTATTAACCCTCATATCTCGCATCAGAGGCACGATAACCGTCGGACCAGTTGCCGCTATCAGCGCACCGAACAGGAACGCGAAAGCCCATTCGAGTCCTACCAGAAGATGCGCAGCAACGGCACCGCCGATCATGGTGATCAGCACACCGACGCTGACCAGTGCAAGCACGCTGTGCGATACCGTGCGCAGGTGCTTGATATCGATGTTGATGCCGCCATCAAAGACAATGATCACCACCGCAAGCGTGACGACCAGTCTCAAACCATCGCCATACAGATACGGGTCGATGACCCCGATGCACTCCGGTCCGAGCAGTATGCCTGCGGAAAGCAGAAATACAATGCTTGGTGTGTGCGTGACTTTACTGATTATCTGTGCGATGATACTCGCCGCAAGGATCAGTGTAAATAGTGCGAAGATGTAAATCGGTTCCATGGTGCTTACGATCACTCTCTATGAGATATGTGCGATGACGGCATAAGGCAGTTGTGGTTTGCAAGGTTGCTGCCTGCAAATCCGCAACTACCGCCTAATCATCGGAAACATAGATATACCATAACGACAAATTGTAAGGATCATGAAATCAAAACAACCGAGAAAGCAGAGAAAAGCACAGTATCAAGCTCCTCTGCATAAAAGGCAAAAATTTATGAGAGCACATTTAAGCAAATCGCTGCGGGAGAAATATGGACGGCGAACATTTGGTGTTCGCACCGGAGACACCGTAAAAATAATGCGTGGTAAATACGCAGGCACAGAAGGGAAGGTTGAACGACTTCATCTCAAAGACTGTACGCTCGCGGTCGATGGTGTGACATCATTTAAGGCGAACGGAGAAGAGGTCCCAAGACCAGTGTATCCGTCGAACGTGATGATAACCAAACTGAATCTCGAGGATGAAATGAGAGAACAGACACTCGAACAAGGGTGATTTTAGTGAGCAGACATCAGAAAAGACTTTCGGCACCAAAATCGTGGAACATGCCGAGAAAGACACATAAATACGCTGTTAAATCCGCACCTGGACCACATTCCAGATCAAAGAGTATTCCTTTACTGCTGGTACTACGAGATATATTGAAAATTGCAAATTCAAGCAAAGAGGTGCGAAAAATCTTGCATGACGGAAATGTTATGGTCGATGGTAGCATTATACGAGATCACAGATTTCCGGTGGGGCTTTTCGACGTTATAACCATACCAAAAATCGATTCATCATACAGAGTCATTTTGGACAGAAAACAGAGACTCATGCTCCACAAAGTCAGCGATTCGGGGATTAAATTGTACAGGATCAATAACAAAACAAACACGAAGGGAGGTGGGACCCAGTTAAACCTCCATGACGGTTCAAATGTCGTTTCGGATGAATTTTCTTACCGTACATTTGATTCGGTGATCGTCTCGCTTCCTGAACGAAAGGTTCTCCAGCATCTCGTGTACAAACCAGGTAACCTCGCCCTGATCACTGGCGGAGCACACTCAGGAGAACTCGCAACGATCAAGGAGATCAGAAAGTTGCGAAGTTCGATGCCAAACATGGTATCTCTCAGGAGCACTTACGATTTTGAGACGGTTGAGGATTATGTGTTCGTGATCGGCAAAAACATGCCCGAAATAGAGCTTCCTGGCGAAAAAGGTGATGTGATTGACTGAAAACAGGATGCGTGAGATCGAGATTGACAAGGTGACCGTGCACGTTGGGGTTGGCGAGAGCGGAAAGCGTCTGGTAAACGCCGAAAACATTCTCTTTGAAATTACTCACCAGAAGAACGTGAGAGCGCTCTCGAAGTCCCGCATTCCTACCTTCGGCATCAAGAAAGGAGAGCCGATTGGCTGCAAAGTCACGCTTCGCGGAGAAAAGGCTTATGCATTCCTTGATGCTGCGCTTGCTGCCATCGATCACAAGGTGTATGCATCACAGTTCGATGCGACCGGCAATATATCTTTCGGAATCGAAGAGCACACCGATTTCCCAAATATGACTTACGATCCGGATATTGGCATCTTTGGAATGGACGTCTGTGTGAGCCTCAAGCGACCAGGTTATCGGGTCAGCAGGCGCCGTATCCAGCAGCATAAGATCTCGCATAAACACCGATTGACCGCTGATGATGCACTCTCATGGATGCGTGATCGCTACAACTTGGAGGTGCTCGAATGAGTGAGAATGCTACCACTGGTGGGGCTGTGAATGTGTGCAAACGGTGCGGCAGGAAACAGGGGCTCATCCGGAGATACCGTATATATCTCTGCCGCCAGTGTTTCAGAGAGATCGCAAAAGACATGGGATTTGAAAAATATAATTGACAAGAGAGGTGACTTTAATGGTACTACTTGACCCGCTTGCTGACGCACTATCAACAATACGGAATGCGGAGAGGACCGGAAAGAGCGAATGTAACATACGCCCTGCCTCAAAACTCATTGGCAACGTGCTGAGCGTGATTCAGAGCCAGGGGTATATTGACGAATACGAGCTCATCGAGGATGGGAAAGCAGGCGTCTTCAGGGTGCGCCTCAGCGGAAAGATCAATGACTGCAAGGTGATCAAGCCAAGATTTTCGGTCAAGCGAACCGACCTTGAAAGATGGGAGAAGCGATTTCTACCGGCGAGAAACTTTGGCTCTCTGATACTGACGACATCAAATGGCATATTATCGCACTATGATGCTCGAGAGAAGGAGGTTGGAGGGCAACTCCTCGCTTATGTTTATTAGGTGGAATAATGGCAAAAGAACTTAAAAAAACGATTGCAATACCAGATAATGTGGATGTTTCGATCGATGGGAGGTCGGTTACGGTATCGGGTCCGAACGGAGAGATTACCCGTGAATTGTGGTATCCGCACCTCACGATTCAGCAGATCGAACAGAATATATATGTCGATGTTGATACCACCATGGTGCGAAAGAAGCAGAAAGCGATGGTTGGCACGCTTGCATCTCACATCCAGAACATGATTGACGGAGTCGTCAGCGGATATAGATACCGGATGAAGATGGTATATTCGCATTTTCCGATTCAGTTGCGCGTCAAGGACGACAAACTCGTAATAGGCAACTTTCTTGGCGAGAAGAGGGAGCGGACAGCGCGGATACTCTCTGGGGTCGATGTGGCACTGCACGGCGACGAGGTGGTCGTCACAGGCATCAACAAAGAGCTCGTAGGGCAGACTGCGGCAAACATAGAGCAGGCGACCCGGATCAAGTCCCGTGATCCGCGAGTGTTCCAGGACGGGATCTACGTGGTCGGGAAGGAGATGATGGAACCTGTTAAGTGAGGTGATCATGATGGATGATGCGACCAGACGATTATTGAATATCAGAAAACGGCAAAAAAGCAAAAAGCCTGCGTTTAAGCGGACCGATTATCAGAAGAAAAAGAAACTGGATGATAACTGGCGACGTCCCAGGGGATTGCAGAACAAACTGCGGAAGAGGATCGCTGCAAAAGGCGCGATCGTGCAGGCAGGATACGGAAGCCCACGTGCGGTCAGAGGACTGCACCCGTCAGGTTTCGAGGAGGTGCTGGTGAGAAATCCGAAGGATGTGCAATCAGTCGATCCGTTGCGACAGGTTGCCAGAATAGCACGCACAGTCGGTGCAAAAAAACGGCAGATCATTGAGGAGGCTGCAGAAGGTCTCGGAGTACGGATACTAAATCCGCTGCCAGTGGAGGGTTCTATAGAATGACCGATCTATCCACTCAGCGGCGTATCGCTGCAAACATCCTTGGCATCGGCGTGCATCGAGTCTGGCTCGACCCGGCTGAAGCAGAGGGCATCGCTCTTGCAACCACACGGAGTGATATCAGGGATCTGATCGGATCAGACGCAATCAGGTCAAAGCCGGTCAAAGGCGTCAGCCGCGGCCGCGCACGGCAGAGGGACGAGAAACTGAGGTACAGGCACAGATCAGGACACGGCTCACGAAAGGGAAAAAAGGGTGCCAGAACGCCTGGGAAACGAGAATGGATCACCAAGATTCGCGCGCTGCGCGCCCGTCTCAGAGAACTGCGCGACGATGGAACGCTTCCAAAGAACGTTTACTGCAAGATGTATCGGAGGGCGAAGGGCGGTGAATACAAGAGTGTAGCGCATATCAATGCGCATCTTACGGCACAGGGATATCTCAAATGAATGTGGAAATTATCGAGCTTGGCGAACGCAAGGCAAGATTCGTGCTATCAGGCGTCATGCCCGCGTTCGCAAACAGCATCAGAC
>DTYY01000149.1 GCA_012961645.1 Methanosarcinales archaeon
GCGGTTGCCACCCTGAAAGACGGCGTTAAGGAGAAGGAGAGATCCGAAAAGATAATGCGACCTGTGGAGATAAGCGACGTAATCTCCCGTTCCATTGGAGTCATGGTTGCGGATGGGACTGTTTCAAAGATCATCACAAGGAATACAAAGATCCCGATCACCCAGACGAAGCCTTATACGAATGCAGGAGATTATGCCGATGAGGTAATAATCCAGGTATACCAGGGAGAAAGCCTGTATCCGGAAGATGCGGGCTTTCTTGGTGAGTTCTGGATCGATATAGAGCCAAAGCCGAGGTACGAGTCAAAGATCGATGTCTCGTTCGCAGTCGGCGAGGAATTCGGTATTCTGCATGTGACTGCGAAGGACCATGACTCAGGCAATGAGCGGACAGTGAAGATGGAGGCTGCTGGCAGGCTTACGAAGAGGGAGCGGAACAAGTGGATGCGTAAGATGCTAAAGACGCAGGCAATAGAGGTTATAGTTGAAAATATCGATACAAGAGATGTTCTCGACTATTATCTCAACCCGAGCGCATCTATTGGAGATGTGAGGCAGGATCTTACGAAAAAAGGCATCTTAAGCGAAGGGATGGGTATCTTTTATGATGATAGAGAACTCGATGATGAATCTCTGGTCAGGGATCTGAGCATAGAGGATGGTTCGACACTGGAATTGAGATGAAGAAAGCGAAAAAAACCGAAGTCTCAGAGGAAGAGAAGGCGTATAGCGAATGGATGCGGCAATTTGCATGCGAAGACCCCCACTGGAAATTTCCGACACGGTACGTGGACTTCTCAAGGATGTTGGGTCATGCAAAAAAATTTGATAAGCTTGAAAAACGCTATCCGGACTGCGTCGATGATCTATTATCAGGGGTTCCGACATACTATTGCGTGCTCTGCGTCTCGAAAAGTGACCCACCAGATGTGGTTAAGAAGGCGTATCAGCGAAAGAAGGAGTGCTCCACCTATCCAGATGATGTACTCGAGAGAGCCTGCGAGATGTTAAGTGACAGAAGAAAGCGTTCCGACTATGATGAGATTCTACGCCTCTTTCTGAAGATTATGCAGGGATACACTCCAAAAGATAAACGGGAAATGATAGAGAAGCACGATGAATGGCTAAAAGAAGAGAAAGAGCGTGCTAAGTGGGAATATATCATGGAGAATCATGGTGCATGGTGTAATCTCCTCTCTCATGGCGCACCCACACTCTATGAGATTCTCGGCGTGGACAGAGCAAAATTGAAGGAAGGGGAAGAAGTAACATGTAAAAAGAAGGGTGTGGATAAGAGACTGGCAGAAGAAGTCTGCAGAATACTGAACAATCCACAACTGAGGTTCGAATACGATTTTATGCTTGACATGATGGGTGAAATTCTGCCTGAAGGCTTCATAGAGATGATGAGAAGTGAAAAAGCGTCACGAAGTGGAAACGATCTGTTATTTCTGGTGGTACTCAGATATTACGACGATGTGGCGAATTATGACCGGATTATGAGTATGCATGGGGATTGGAGAGAATATATGGGCGATAAAACGTTTTATGATCTGCTAACCATCGATATGGCTTCGATTCCAGAAGATAAGCGAGAAGCAGAGCGATTCATCCGGAATGCATACCGGGATATGGAGAGGACGCCGGAAGTCAACCTTGCGTACAGCGTTTTAAAGAATTTCAGGATGCGTGAGGATTATGATTGGATGTTGAAGCAGAGAGAATGGGTGAATACGCTGCTTGGGATCAAACTGGATGAGATGGACGATGCAGCGTTGGATAAGGTGATTAAGGTGATGGAGTCTGCAGGTACGCTCGGCAGGTGATTTTTAGGTACGTAACCATTCTGCCAGCAGATCGCAGTAACCACCGCGCTCGAGACTTACGCGACCAAAACTTTTTATATGTAAACCTACATAAGTTGACACATGTTCCTACCACTCAACGAACGGCAGTTTGAGTTCTGGCGCATGCGCAGAGATGGCATGGCAGGCGCGGAGATCGCCAGAAGCTTCAGTGTCAGCCGTCAGTCGGTATCCAAAGCGCTCCAGGGCATGGATTCAAAGATATCACGGGTTCTCATGGAGATGGCAAGATCAAACCAGATCGAGATCAGAAAAGTGAGCTTCGAGCGTGGAGTGCTCTTCGGAAGATCGGTTCAACTGAATACCGATGCGATCATCTTCGTCTCTGCAAAGCACGGGGTGCAGGTGTGGTACTGGCACGATGGAGACTGTAGCGGGTGCAGCCGCTCTCACGAATGCCGGGAACTTCTGCGTGACTATGCGAGCGAGATTGGAATAGCACTCGCCGGGTCAGAAATGCCTGCAGAGATGGCTGATGAGCTATTCCACAAACTCGAGGGGATGTTATGACTGAACTTATCAGAAAACTGCTTGGATGGTGTCCTGTGAAGGAACAGATAAGAAAGGAGGAACAATTTATGTTCTCGAATGAAAACCAGACTGTAACAGAGATAAAAAGCAACAAAAGGATTTTTCTGGGTGTTGCCCATCTTGCACTTGCTCTTTATCTCATATCGATTGCTCTCTCGGTTCTATCAGAGCCCAACACCCGGATGTTTCCGTGGTGGATCATGGATATCAACTTTGTGGCATCCGGGATTTTGCTCACAATCGGAATCATCTCACTTGTAATGTCGTTTGGCTTTGTGAAAAGAGACGATTCATACAATAACATCTGCAAAATACTTGCGCTTGCCAGCATCGGACTTGCGATTGCGTTTTTTGCATATCTGCACCAATACATGGCGCGTATCTGGTACAGCGGTGCCACGGTGCTTATCAGGGGACCGCTCTCCAACTACACATTCGATCTGGGTACACTCATCGCATACTCAGCGCTGATCGCACTTCCAGCTCTGATGAGCCTTCTCGCGCTCTTTCGCAGCCCTCGGGGGTCTTATATTCC
Source organism: Methanosarcinales archaeon (assembly GCA_012961645.1). Classification (GTDB taxonomy): domain Archaea; phylum Halobacteriota; class Methanosarcinia; order Methanosarcinales; family Methanogasteraceae; genus Methanogaster_D. The sequence continues at coordinate 2,932 of DTYY01000149.1, forward strand.
AGATGCAGGAAAGAAATCCTATTTAACACTTGCGATCACAATCGTTCTTGTTGCGGCGACAACTCTCGGGCTTGGTATTTATTACAACCATCTGAATCAGCAGAAAGCCTCCATGGTGGTGGAAGAGTTTGGAAAGAATCGGGAGATTAAATTGTACGAGCTAAACGATGATTTTGTGGCTGGCACATGGATGGATGGACAGGATATCTCTCATTTCATCGATTCGAAGAAGTCCACATCGGGTCGTTTTGTTTCGCAGGATACATACGACGCGATCCGGTTCCTCGAAGATGTGGATGCCGTGGCAGTCATGGCGTGGTGGGACCCCGCACTTGAGATCGAAGCTGCAGGCAAGACTCCGGTGATATGCTACGCCTCAGAGAAGATCGAGCACACGGTCGCACGACCGACCTCGATCGATGAATTCGAGCCGGACGAGAAAGTGGCGGATGTTGCGAGATTCTTTGTGACCGACTCGGTTGAGGAGGCGAAGGATATTTCTGAGGAGTACGGCACAACGATTGCATATCTGCCGAGATACTACGGACCTGGTCTGTTCTGGGCTATGACAGAAGCACTGGACCCGAAACTTGAAGTATCATCGCAATCGGAGTTTGGGCAGTTGTATGAGCAATCGATGTACCATCGAATGATTACTTGCTCCGATCCGGAGCCTTTTGAGAGGATATTTGAGAACGACGATGTCTGCATCTACCGACTGGAATGAATCGGGTGGCGATGAATGTGGCGAATATTGCAGATGCCGGTCCTTTGAGGAGAGCTTTGGGCACAACCGTACTTAAAAATTGAAGCGCGGTCGTTCATACGAACGTATCGAGAACGACCTGAGCGCTACCATCGCTGAACGTGGCGACAACGACCACATGATTCCGATCGGAAAGTCCTGTGTCGAGATGATATGTCCAGACCGAACCGACCGCGGGCTGCGAGACCGGCGTGGCATCCACATCGCTCCCGTCCACGGTTGCGTTTAGGTACTGCACAAAACCGGCACTTGGTCCGCCTACATAAATGAAGTCGATCGCTGTCGAGTTCACCCTCTCAGCGGTCACCAGCACCATCTGCATCTGGGGCAGGTTGCTGCTCACCCCAAATACCATTGCACCGACGATCGATACCAGTATTATGGTGATTGCGACCATGAGGATGGTTCCGATGACCGGTGAGACTGCATATTCATCCGTTTCGATCTCTTTCTTCTCCATTTTCACCACCTGCTCGTTCTGTTTTTCAAGTGGGCATGGCAACACCGACCCTATCTCGATCGGCGTTACTGGTTGTTGAACACTTTTATACCACATAAAGCTATCCGTTTATTACTTAATTTACAAAAATAATGTCAAATCATCATCAAAGTTGAGAGAGCGAAAAAACCCGAAAGTGGTTTGCACGATAGAACCCATGCAAAAGAGTTATAGAGTTGCAGGTGCGAATGAAAAACATCTAACAAGAGAGGGATCGCGCGAGCATAGACACAATCTTGAGGTAACCGTATGGAACTATCAGATGCCAGAAAAAAGATCGAAGAACTCGATAAGAGTATAATAAAATTGATTGCGGAACGCACCGGTCTTGCAGGCACCGTTCTCGAGTTGAAAAGGGCAGAAGGAAAGGGTATTGAGGATAAGGATCAGAACCACGTCGTTGTCAATCGAGCCATCGATTTTGCAACCGAACTGAATCTTGATACCGGGTCAATTAAACAGATATTCGAGATACTGATCAAAATGAACATCGAACGCCAGCATGAGCTGAGTGGTGAAGGAAACCTACCTTAAATGTCACGAATCTCGATAATTCTTGGATCTAAGTCTGATATGCATATTGCTGATCAGGTAACAGAAGTTCTGGATGATTTTGGTGAGAAATACGATCTTCAGGTCATATCTGCGCATCGGGATCCAGAAAAACTGGATGATTATATCAAAGAAAGTGATGCGGTTGCATTTATTGCAATTGCCGGGTTATCGGCAGCCCTTCCGGGTGTCATCGCCTCAAAGACAGATAGGCCCGTGATCGGAGTGCCTGTGAGCAAGAAACTCGGCGGGCTTGACGCGCTGCTCTCGATTGCGCAGATGCCGCCGGGTGTGCCGGTAGCCTGCGTCGGGATCGACAGTGGCGAGAACGCCGCGCACCTCGTGATGAGGATGCTCGGAATCTCTCACAACAATGCTTAATATTACTGAAATCGTATTGTAATGATAATCTGATAATTTTAATTCCAGGGGTTCGTAAAAATAGTCCTTTTTCAGATTAGAAACGGCATGTATAGA
>DTYY01000150.1 GCA_012961645.1 Methanosarcinales archaeon
ACGATACCGGTATCCTGAAATATAAATTAAAAAGAATAATGCAGGATGAAGACCTTGACATTCTCGTGATCACCGATGCCACCGGGAGGGTGGTGGTGCGAGGTCAGAGTAGTGTTAATGGGGACTTACAGGCAGACGACCCGCTGGTGATGCGATCGCTCGCCGGTATGACCGTGGTATCGACCGAGATCATTCCAAGACCGAAACTGCTGCTCGAAGGACCGCATCTCGTAGAACGTGCATACACAGAGTTCGTCAACACCCCAAAGGCAAAACCAACATCAAGAACCAATGAAACCGCAGGAATGGTGATCAAGGCTGCATCCCCAATCTATCACAACGACAGCCTGATCGGGGTGATCTATGGCGGGCACCTGATCAATCGAAACTACGAAATTGTGGACCGGATCAAGAACATTGTTTATGAGGATAAAGAGTACGAAGATCAAGATATTGGAACAGCAACGATTTTTCATGGTGATTTAAGAATTTCTACAAACGTATATGAGAACGAAGAGAACCGCGCAATTGGGACGAGAGTTTCGGAAGAAGTGTACGATGCGGTGCTGATATCAGGAGAGAAATGGATCGATCGCGCTTTTGTTGTTAATGAGATGTATATAACGGCTTATCAGCCAATATATAATATTGACGGCAACATAATTGGGATATTGTACGTTGGACTACTTGAAAAGCCGTTTAGCGATATGAAAAATGAGATGATCACGAAATTCGCCATCGCCATCCTCTTTGCGGTCATACTGTCCATGCTCATTGCGGGCGTTCTTGCGCGCAGCATATCCAGACCAACCTCCGAACTGGCGCATACCGCCAAAGCGATCGCTGGCGGCGACCTTACAAAGCGCGTAAACATCGAACGAAATGATGAGATCGGCGAACTTGCGGTTTCCTTCAACTGGATGGCTGATGTTCTGAAGAAGAATACCGATGATATTAAAGAAAAAACGGAGGAACTGAAGCGCATGAATAGAGAACTGAAGGAAATGGATCGGATGAAGTCAGAATTTATCGATATAGCCGCCCATGAGCTGCGAACCCCGCTTACCACGCTCAAAGGATATCTCGATCTCTCGCTCGACGGCACGCTCGGCGAATTCACAGATACACAGATACCGAAACTGAAGATCATGAGTAGAAACGCAGATCGGCTCATTGGTCTGGTCAACGATCTGTTGAACCTGTCTGAGATTCAATCAAGGCAATTGAAGCTCACAAAAGAGAGATCATCGCTCAGACTGCTCGTGGAGAGTGCGGCAGGGCACGCAAAGCCGTTCGCTGATTCAAGAGGACATAATATAGTGGTAAATATCCCTGATGACATAATTATAACATGCGATCGGGGAAGACTCGTTTATGCGATGTATCATCTGCTCGATGATGCGGCGCGGTACACTCCAAAGCCCGGAACGATCAGGGTCGAGGCAGGCGTCGAAACCGACGGTATACACATCCGCGTCAGCGATACCGGGATCGGTATCCCGGAAAATGAGCTTGGAAACATCTTTATACCATTTTATGAGTTGAAAGACTCGATGCGGCACACAACTGGCACGACCGGCATCGGACTATCGATCGTGAGGGGGATCATCGAAGCGCATGGCGGCTCGATCTGGGCAGAGAGTGAGATTGGCAAGGGGACGACGTTTCATATCGTGATGCCAGACGAGTAAGGGTGATCGGTGCAATTCCCATCACAGCACCAGTTCCATGCCATCGTATCCAAGATTCCACTGCTTCACAGCCTCATCATGCGGCGGGAACAGGTGGCTTAAATGCGTCATCACAGTCTCCTTCGCATGCAGTTCTGATGCCAGTTCCTCGGCTTCTGTCGTGTTCATGTGCTTCTTGAGATCAAAGATCGGCGGCGCAATCGCATCACACATCAGGATGTCAGGATCCCGCATGATCTCGATGCTGCGCTCAGGAATCTGTTTAGTGGTATCACCGGTGATCACAAGCTTTTTATCGCCGTTTCGAACAATAACACCAGCAGATTCGGAAAGCGGTGGATGATGGACGAGAAATAACGTGAACTCGAGACCGATGAGGCGAAAAGGCTCATAGGCAACCACATCATGTCTCACCGGATTCATAAAGTATAAATATTGCAATATATAATCCAATGTATCTTTCAATCCATAAACATGCACACGATCCTGAACCCGGTAGAACTCGCCGAACCCGGCATAGTGATCGTAATGTCCGTGCGTCCAGATCACACCATCAACATGGTCTATTCCAAACTTCAGGAGCTGATACCGAAGATCAGGTCCTGTATCGATCAGAACACGTCCCTCGTCAGATTCGATCATGATCGAAAATCGTAATCGTGCGCTCCTGCCTCCTGAAAGTGCATCGACACATGCCGGGCACGTGCATCCAATCTTTGGCGTACCAACGGTATCTCCGGTGCCTAGCAGGACGATTCTCATGCCAAAGCATACTCCTTCATCATCAGGCGCACCCTACCGCTGAAGTCGTTGGTAGCGGAGATCAGGTCGGATTGCGTGATCGAAGTCCGGTTCTCTGTCAATGAGCGCAATACCGCCTCCCTGACGACCATACGCAGATCAGAACCTGTAAAATCTTCGGTCATCCCGGCGATCTCCTGCGTATCGAACTCCCCTTCCACCCTCGAAAGCACAATATCAAGAATATTTTTGCGCATTTCAGCGTTTGGTAACGGAAAATCGACAATTTCATCAAATCGCCTCCACGCAGCACGATCCAGCAAGTTAGGATGGTTTGTGGCGCAGATCATCAGAACTCCATCGTCTATCAGACTGATTTCATCGATTGCCTTTAAAAGAGTGTTGACAGCGCGTTTCAATGTAGCGTGCTCATCAGACATCCGCGTTTTCGCAATAAAATCGAATTCATCGATGAATAAGATGCAGGGACTCAATTTTTTAGCAAGTTCAAAGACCTTATCGACATTTTTTGAGGTTTCCCCGAGATACTGGGATGTGATCATCGAAAGCCTGACTTCCACGAGCGGAACGTTCAATTTTTCTGATAATGCTCTGGCTGCCGATGTTTTGCCTGTGCCGGGCAGCCCTATGAAGAGCATCTTCCCGATCTCACGAAGCCCGATGTCGCGGAGGTAATCCCGGTGTTCGATCGCCTGCATGATCCTCTCGATCTTTGATTCCTGCTCTGGTGTGAGTACAAGCTCGTCAATGGTCTGTCGCACATCCTCCGGTGCAACCAGATGCACCAACGTCAGCAGATCAACATCTTTGTCAGATGCGGCGATCTCTGCAATGAGTGAGTCAAGATATTCCCGGTCTTGCTCTTTTGGTCGTACATACGCAGTTGCTTCCTCGTAGCTTACACCAACACCATCTTTTTCATAAAATGATGCAAGTGCGGGGTTCCTGCGGATCTTATCCATGGCTTCTTCCTGTTTTACGAACCAGTCCTTTGCGAGGTCTGGAATGGTGAACCGTATCTCTGCCCCGAATTCATCGAAATCGATGAACGGCAGGGCTTTGATCTCCTGTTTGACATTGTTGTTTCCATACAGCGACGTGATGTCCTGCATACGGACGCTGATCGGGCGCTTGACCCTTTTCTCCACACTATCCCAGTAATGCTTCCTTATCCTGACGGGCAGATCGTCTTCGGTCAATTTTTCGGATTGGTTGTATATGTGTGCTGTAAGGAGTAGTTCGACGATGTTACACAGGTTGGTCGGTTCCGACGTGTAAGTCACCTCCAGAGATAATCGATACCAGCTGTTTCCACGATGTGATTTATGTCACATCCATATTTAAACCTGACCCGGTCTCAGGGGGCGCTAGCCTGTGCGGCGCAAGGGGACCTGAAACATAATTTCAGTGAATCCAAAGGATCGATGCCAGGACGTTGTGACAGACCTATTCAAATTTACTTGAGTCGAGTTCCATTTTATTTTTTAGAAACATTTAAATATTATTCATCCTCATCCAGAAACATGAGTCTTGTAAGAGATGCACAGAACGGAGACGTAACAGAAGAGATGAAGACGGTCGCGCGAATGGAGGGTGTTGATCCGGAGTTTGTGCGGAGAGGAATCGCAAGCGGGAAAGTTGTGATCCCGATAAGCCCGTATCGAGAAACCATGGCGTGCGGAATCGGGAAAGGGATGCGAACCAAGGTGAACGCATCGGTTGGAACATCATCAGACATTGTTGATATCGATCTCGAGGTCAGGAAAGCACAGGTGGCAGAGAGGGCAGGCGCAGATTCTCTGATGGAACTCTCGACAGGCGGCGATCTTGTCGAGGTCAGAAAGCGGGTGATTGCGGCAACGAAACTTTCTGTCGGGAGCGTTCCTCTGTACCAGGCGTTCATTGAGGCGATCGAGAAGAATGGTGCGGTCGTGCACATGGACCCTGACGACCTGTTTCGAATCACCGCAGAGCAGGCAAAGCTTGGAACGAACTTCATGGCGATTCACACAGGAATCAACCTCCTTACAGTCGATCGTCTCAAGAAACAGGGGCGATACGGTGGTTTATGCTCAAGAGGCGGCGCATTCATGACTGCGTGGATGCTTCACAACGAGAAAGAGAACCCGCTATACAGCGAATTCGATTATCTCCTCGAGATCATGCTCGAGCACGAGGTAACGCTCTCGATGGGAAACGGCATGAGAGCCGGTGCTGTCCACGACGCCACAGACCGGGCGCAGATTCAGGAACTGATCATGAACTCAGAACTCTCTGATCGGGCACATGAGGCAGGTGTGCAGGTCATTGTCGAGGGCCCAGGTCACGTCCCGATCAATGAGATCGAGACTAACGTGACGCTCATGAAGCGTCTCAGCACCGAAAAGCCGTTTTACATGCTCGGTCCGCTGACGACTGATATTGCGCCCGGGTACGATCACATCGTGACAGCGATCGGAGGCGCAATCTCAAGTGCATGCGGCGCCGACTTCCTCTGCTATGTGACGCCAGCAGAGCATCTCGCACTCCCGAACGAGGAGGATGTCTATGAGGGCGTGATGGCTGCCAGAATCGCTGCGCATGTCGGTGACATGATCAAGTATGGCGACAGGGCGCGGGACTGGGACCTTGATATGGCACGAGCCCGGCGGGAACTGGACTGGGGCAGGCAGTACGAGATTGCGATCGATCCGGAGCATGCACAGGAGATCAGAAACAGCAGACTTCCAGAGGATAAGGAGGCGTGTACGATGTGCGGAGACTACTGTGCGTTAAAGATCGTGAAGGAGAGCTTTAGCTTTGATCGGTGAACGTTAGTTCTCGCTTTTCGATAAAAGCGAACCTCAGAATCGTGTCCATCGGCGTCCAGGACCCGGGCGCCGATGCCGCGGGTGATGGAGACAAACGAGATGGAATTTCCTCTGCATTTTCGGTTCAGGCTGACAATTGTTGGATTACCATTACTTTTCAGCCTGCTGACGAAACTACCGTGGTATTTGTCGATTTTATGTAATAGTCAACCCGATGCCATACACATAAGCCTCCTTTCATATTCATCTGGAGATAGCCCATCCAAACCCTGGTGAGGGGCGTCATTGTACTCTGCAATAACCTTTTCTTCCAAAAATCTCATCAATTCTTCTGCATTATCCCAGTTCCGGCATGCTAACATTTCTTTCAGTCTTCTCACAAATCTTTCGGCGATTCCGTTTGTAGCAGGCCTATGAGGTGTAATTATGGCA
>DTYY01000151.1 GCA_012961645.1 Methanosarcinales archaeon
AAGTGCGGCTACAGCCATCGATTTTCAGGGGGAATTGGGTTCTCAAAGTTGGGTTTTAAGCGCCAGAAACCTCGAGCAATTCAAAAAACGCCTCCACCACCCGCTCATTCTGGTCTGGTGTGCCGATGCTCACCCTGACAAGGAAGTCTCCAGCACCACGGAATGATGAGCAATCCCGCACAATGATCCCTCTTCGCGCAAGAAAATCGCAGACCTCGCCTGATCGATGCGGTGATACATCCACGAGCACGAAGTTTGCTTCGGATGGATAGACCCTGAACGGAATCTCCATCAGTCTCTTACGCCCGCTCTTCACCAGATCGACGCTTCGTTTCAGATGTTCTGGATCCTTAAGCGCAGCAATGCCTGCCGCAATTGCAAGACTGCTCACCGAGAACGGGGTCGCACACTCCATATACTCGCCCCCCATCTCCTCAGACATGACCGCATAACCCACCCGCAACCCAGCGAGCCCGAATGCCTTTGATAGCGTGCGCCCGACCACCAGATTGTCGTATTCGGCCGCGAGGCGTAACATGCTCACCTTCGAGAACTCGATGTATGCCTCGTCCAGAAACACGGTTGTATTGCATCCGTCAAGCCCCTCAAGGATCGTTTGCAGGTCGGACTTTGGTATCAGGTTCCCGCTCGGGTTGTTCGGCGAGCAGAGAAAGACGACCCGGGTCTCATCGGTCGTCTGCGACAGGATATCCTCTGGATCGATTACAAAATCACGGTCTCTCGGCACGAAGACCACGGTCCCGTGATGCGCTTGTGCCGAGATCGCATAGTAACTGAAGGTCGGAATCGGGACGATCGCCTCTCCAGGCATCAGCATCCGCATCAGGGTGTCGATGACTCCGTCCACGCCTGCGCCTGCCACGATCCTTTCAGCCGGATACCCGGTGTACTCTGATATCGCATCGCGCAGGTCTGATGCATCGCTTGCAGGGTATACGCTGATCCCGCGGGCATCTTCGTTTATGGCTCGCATGGCTTCAGGCGAGGCTCCGAGCGGGTTTTCGTTCGATCCGAGTTTGATGATCGAGTCCACCGGTATGTTGTACTCCTCGCTTATCTCAGCGATCGATCTGCCTGGTACGTATCTGTTGATGGTGCCTGCATGATCTTTCATGGTTAGTGATGGGTTTGACGTACTTGCTAAATTATGTTGTGGTTGCATGGGGTTATCCACGGTTTTACGTGGTTTCGAATTACACGGATATTGGCTGCATCCAGCCATCTATTGGATTCGTGGTTTAGATAGATTTTTTGTACCCAGAATGATGCCGGTCCAAAATCTTATCTGGCGCCCGTGCAATAGATCAGCTGTAGAATGTCTGATCCGATCCTTGACTTATACGACCTTCTACTCGACAGATTCGGACCCCAGCACTGGTGGCCCGCCGAAACCGAGTTTGAGGTCATCGTCGGCGCCCTTCTGACCCAGCAGACCCGGTGGGAGAGTGTTGAGCAGGCGATCAGCAATCTGAAGGAACGATCGCTACTGACACCCGCCTCTCTTTCACAGGCAGAATTGGGCACAATCGAGGAATGCATCCGGTGCACAGGATTTTACAGGCAGAAAGCAGAACGATTGCAACTTTTATCGCAGCATTTCTCTGAAAACGGGATATCCAGGATCCTTGGAGAACCGATCGATGAGCTGCGAAAGGAGTTACTATCGCTGAAAGGGGTCGGACCTGAAACCGCGGACAGCATCATACTCTATGCTGCGCACAAGCCAGTATTCGTGATCGATGCCTACACAACAAGAATCTGCAGATGCATTGGCATCGACGGCGGATATGACGCGTTGCAGAGGCACTTTGAGGACCTGCTCCCAGAAAGCGTCCCGTTGTATCAGGAGTTTCATGCACTGATCGTTATGTACGGGAAGGAGTACTGCGTGCGAAAACGGTGCGACGAGTGCATCATCTCGACAGTATAGCGGTGTGCCCGCGCACCTCTACGAGCCCAAAACCGGTTCTTGACGCGATCTCCCCGGCGATCTCTGCCGCAGAACCCGGAGCAGTCTTAAGAATCCGTATCTTGATCTCGCTCTTACCTTTCATCTGATCTTTGATCTCGTCAACGACCCGGTCGGTAACACCGTTCTTACCGATGTTGATCACAGGTTTCATGATAACAACTTCTCGACCTTCTCTGCTGCCTTGGCAAGCTCAACAAGAACCAGACCAAGCCCCACCTCAGGCGCAGTCATTGCCACCACAAGCGCCTTTGGACCAGCGCCCATACATATCAACTTACCATCGTCGGCTTCTACGATCACTCTTTTCGGTATACCCTTCTCCAGTTCGGATGTCGCTGTCTCTGCCGCACCAAGCATCGTCGCAGACATCGCAACAAAGGTCTCGGGATCACCTCTCGTGGACATATTCGCCTCCATGAGCAGCCCATCCCTGGTCGCTATCGCGCACGCTTCGACCTCACCGATCCTTCCGAGATCGCTTAGCACTTTCCCCAGCATCTCAGATGTCGTCATCTTGAATTCGCCTCCAAGACCCTTTCGACCATCACATCAAACGCTTCGAAGACACCCTCGCGGGAGGATGCAACCGCTGGCATAACCGGTATATCATTGGTCATCTTGAGTTCTTTTCTGATCTCTTCGGGGGTAAGTGCACCCGCTATATCCTGCTTATTTGCGACGACGACGACCGGCAGCCCCACCGTTTCGGTGATATCGAGCATCTGCCTTGCGCGCACAAAGTCGTCGGTATTTGCCGAGTCAAGAATCAGAAATATCCCCATCGCCTCTCCGCTGAGCAGTTTGACGATCGGATCGAACCGTTGCTGACCCGGAGTCCCGAATATATCGGCGGCAAATCCTCGGTGATCCACATGCCCGTGATCAAGCGCCACAGTCGTGCCGAGCCGATCCACAGAGACGGCTCTGGTTGAAAGCGCATGCACAAACGTGGATTTTCCAGCATCAAACGGTCCTGTAACCAGAATCTTTGGAAGGTACACACGTATGCCACCCGGCTTCAAAACTTTGAATAGTACACATTTTTTAGTAATTTCATCCCAGTCAATCTTCTTCACTCCAAAATACTGACCGAAAATAACTTTTTCTGTGATTCCTCCAATCAAAATGACTGAATTGCAGATATCTCCCTTCACATGTGCCAGCGTATCTTCCGAATAGGGCCATGCCGTAAAATTGTAGACCACCACATGGTCATAGAGCATCGCATACTTGTTCCACTCCTTGATTGCATCGAGTGTTTCATCTTCTCCGCAGAGGTCCATGATCGTTGAGAGCGATTCGAATACGATGACGCTTGGTTCATACGCCCCCTCCATCGCCTGCTTGATGGACTGGGTCAGGCTCTCGATATCATCTGGATTTGACACAACGTACTGTTCTGGCGAATCAGCGCCGATCAACCCTGAAAACCCATCCACGATGACGAATCTATCCCCGTATTCAGCGGCGTCCCACCCGAACTCCTTGAACTGATCCCTGATCATCCGCGGATCAGTGCTCGAGGTGACATAGATCCCGTGCCCGCCTTCTGATACGGCTCTGTGCACGGTCTGCATCCCGAAGACATTACACTCAACTCCGGGGTGTGCGTAATATACCAGCGATTTTCCTTGCGGGACGCCGCCGTGTAGATGGTCGTCCAGTGTCGGTATGCCAGTTTTCATCATAAGCACTAACCTCTCAGTATGATATTTACGCCATCGATCTCGTACTCAAACCATGGCGTCGGTTTTGGCGAAAGTCCGGCAACACGCATCTGATAGCCATCATCATCCCCCTTGATCTCGATCATACCATCGAACAACTGCTTGAGCGTCACAATCGTCTTGTCATCATGCATCCCGTCTTCGATCACGTACACACCAAGCGCATTCGCCGCCTTTATGCGACCCGTGAATACATGCAAAAATCTGAACACGGTCTGGAGATTCGAGTACATGAGGATCGTTGAGAGCGAATTGATGCACAACCGCGTCTCCTTCACCTGCATCTCCATCCAGAACCGCTCAAAGAACTGACTGATCTTGACACCGATGCCTGTGAGGTCAACAGGGCTTGATGCCATCTTGATGTTCTCTGTATCTGGTGCGCCGAACCCCAACGTTCTGGTAACGCAGTCCACTATCCCGATATGATCCGGCGGAATGCTTAGATCACGGCTTTCGAACCAGTCGAGGACATTATTCCCTGGTTCGCGTGTTGAAACGATTACAGCAGCGTTTTTATTGATCAATCCGTGATATGCGATGATATTTGTGATATCGTCCTTACCACTCATAGGGGGACCAATCATCATGATGTTCGTGCCACCCTTGATGCCCCCTATCAGGTCATCTATTCTGGAGATGCCGAGATTATATGTCATGAATGCCGCACCCAATTCCTTTGTTCATTCGATTAATTGTATGTGTTCATATAAAAAATCATCTGTATGCCGAGAGTGTCGTCTGTTCTGTGCCTGCGACCACGCTTCTCACAGTCTTCCATGAATGCCGCACAAAGTCAGGAAAACTCCGGTGCTCGGAGAACCATTCCCGCAGGAAACGCACGGTCTTTGGATCGGATGGGTATCCGCTGCCAAAGTCGCCAAACTCCTCTCGCAGGGCTGCAATCGCACGGTCCCTGTGCACCTTCGCGATGATGGAGGCTGCAGCAACGATCGGGTATCTCGCGTCGGCTTTATGCCGCGCAGTCACCCTGACCGGCTCCTGGCATCTCTTCTCCACGTTTCTGCCGAATCGCTCCTCATTAACGTCAGCCGCGTCCAGAAACGCATGGTCTGGTCCGATATTCTCGAGCACTCTGGCATGGCAGATGACCATGACCTCGTTCATCGTCATAATGGTGCGCAGTTCATCGATCTGGTGTGCGCTCACATCCAGCACAAACCATCTGTCAGCGGTTTCTTTGATGCGCTCAGAGAGCAACTCACGTTTTTTCGGAGCAACCTTTTTAGAATCTTTTAGCCCGAGTTCCTCGATCAGGTGCAGCTTATCCTCTTCGATCATGACGCCTGCGACGCACATTGGACCTATCACAGGTCCCTTGCCGGCTTCATCGACTCCAGCGATCTTCATGGTCGATCATGGACAGGAGGACTGTTAAACAATATGGTGAAAGTGATCGAGAGATCGCGGGTAAAATGTTTGGCACTGTGGTTTGCGGAATCCCGGGTGACGTATTCTCAGAAACATTAAAAATAGCATCACAACCAATGGATGGAGAGATGGACAGATATGAATTTATCACACGGAACACGCAGGAGATCGTGACCATCGAGGGTCTGAATGAACTGCTCGCATCAGATAAGACCCCAACCGCATACGCCGGCTACGAACCAAGCGGAAAGATACACCTCGGTCATGTTCTGACGGTAAACAAACTTATAGATCTTCAGAATGCTGGATTTGAGATAACAGTACTGCTCGCAGACCTGCATGCATATTTGAACGGAAAAGGGACGCTTGAAGAGGTAAAAGAACTTGCAGAATACAATAAACGATGTTTCATCGCTCTCGGGCTGGACAGGGCAAGGTTCGCCTTTGGATCTGAGTTTCAGACCGATCACGAGTACACGATGAACGTGCTCAAACTGGCGCAGGACACCACCCTGAACCGTGCGAGGCGTAGCATGAGCGAGATTGCCAGAAATACGGAGCATCCGATGGTAGCCCAGATGATCTATCCGATCATGCAGGCGGTTGATATTATGTCACTCGGTATCGACGCCGCAGTCGGCGGAATCGACCAGCGCAAGATCCACATGTTAGCACGAGAAGGGCTCCCCGCGATCGGATACAAAGCTCCGGTCTGTATACACACGCCGATCCTGCTTGGTCTGGACGGCGAAAAGATGTCTTCATCAAGCGATAATTACATTTCGGTGGACGATGATGAGAAGACGGTTGAAAAGAAGATCAACCGCTCGTTCTGCCCGCAGGGGGTGGTTGATGACAATCCTGCAATCGAACTCTTCAGATATCACATCTTTCCAAGATTCTCTGAAATCGAGGTCGAGAGACCACCGAAATTCGGTGGTGATCTATGCTATGGCTCGTATGATGAGCTTGCAGACGAATTTGCGAAAAAAAATCTACATCCTATGGATTTGAAGAAGACTGCTGCCAGATATGTCAATCTATTGCTCGATCCGGTCAGAAAGACGTTGCGTTAGAAGGAGTTAGGGAGGGATAACAGTGGCTTTCACCGAGGTCGGCTGTGGGGTATACCAGGATGAAAAGCGGCTCTTTACCATGAGCCAGTGTACCAGCGAGGTTGGAGAGTTTCGAGCATGGGACCCGTACCACAGCAAGCTTGCCGCGCTGATCTTGAGGGGGTTTATGCCACCAATCACAGAATCTTCGCTGGTACTGTATCTTGGCGCGGCAGCAGGCAGCACCGCAAGCCACGTATCAGACATCGCACGAGGCGGACTTGTGTATGCACTCGAATTTTCGCCAAGAGTTATGAAAAATCTCATCTCGGTATGCGAATCACGTCCGAACATGATACCAATCTTTGCGGATGCAAGCCATCCTGAGACGTACTTACATATTGTTGATGAGGTAGACATCATCTATCAGGACGTAGCACAACGTAATCAGGCAGAGATAGCTCTAAAAAACGTAAAATATTTTTTGAAGGATGAAGGCTGCCTGATCCTCATGATCAAGGCAAGAAGCATCGATACAATCGCTAAAACCAGAGAGATATTTAGAAAAGAGGTTGAAAAACTGCAAGAAGGCGTTTCTGTGATGGAGACGATTAAACTACCGCATTATAGTGATCATCTTGCCATTATTGCGACAAAAACAAAAAATCCTGAAAAAACATGGCATAGAAGGCTTGTATGATCAGAGAAGCAAAGGAACTAACCTGCAATTCACAGACGATGTGAAAGACTTTTTGATGGGGTTGCTTGAGCATGATCGGTATACGACCACTCAACAGACGCAAACCGCAGGCACAGGCGCCCGAACGATCACGACACCTTTACCTCCCCCCCGCCTACCATAAAACAGAAGCAATGCACCGAACCATTCTCGGAATCGAGGGCACCGCGTGGAACCTCTCAGCAGGAATCGTGACCGAAGAGGACGTTCTCGCTGAGGCAACTGCAACATACCAGCCAGAGACCGGCGGCATCCATCCAAGAGAAGCTGCGCAGCACCACGCAGCTAACATCGCATCTGTCATCAGAAAAGCGATCGGATCGGCAGGAGATGCGCAGATCGACGGCATCGCATTCTCACAGGGACCAGGGATGGGTCCCTGCCTCAGAACAGTTGCAACAGCAGCCCGTGCTCTGGCACTCTCACTCGATGTCCCTTTGGTAGGCGTCAACCACTGCATCGCACACCTTGAGGTCGGCAGGTGGCAGTGCGGAATCGATGATCCGGTGATGCTCTATGTGAGCGGTGCAAACTCGCAGGTGCTTGCGTATCGGGGCGGGAGATACCGCATATTCGGAGAGACGCTTGACATCGGCATAGGGAATGCTTTTGACAAATTCGCAAGGCATGCGGGGTTTTCCCATCCAGGAGGACCCAAGATCGAGAGCGAGGCGTTTGCTGCAAAGGAGTACATCCCACTTCCTTATGTGGTTAAGGGTATGGATTTCTCCTTTTCAGGGCTTACGACTGCGGCAAAGGAGGCTCTGAAGAACCACCCACTCGCCGACGTCTGCTTTTCGCTCCAGGAGACTGCGTTTGCCATGCTTGTCGAGGTCACCGAGCGTGCGGTTGCACATACCGGGAAGAATGACGTGCTCCTAGCCGGCGGTGTCGGTGCGAACATGCGTCTCCGAGGGATGCTTGAGATTATGTGCGAGGAGCGTGGTGCGAGGTTTCACGTTCCTGAAAAGCGGTTCATGGGAGATAACGGCGTGATGATCGCATACACCGGGCTTCTGATGCTTGAAAGCGGCGAATCATTGCAGATCGAGGATTCGATGGTGATACCGAACTTTCGACCGGATCATGTCGATGTAACATGGAGGTGACGTGGAAGGCTCGTGCTGAATGAATGATCACTTTCACCCTGCTCTTTGGGTACCTTTATCTATCCGGGTGTTCGAGGATGAAACACAAACTCGATGATCGAGGGAATGTCATGATCCAGGAAACATCCGAACAGATACGAAAACGGTTCCTTGAACTGGATGTCGATATCGAACCTGGCGAGATCGAGCGGCGGCTCAGCGATCTGATCGAACGGTTCAAGGTCCCGGCTCAGGAGGCGCAGCGGAGCGTTGTCAGTTACTTCCTGCGGGAACATAAAATCAAAAGGGAGGATTATTATGGTGCGATGCAAGGTGAGACATCATCTATGCGGATTTCTGATATCGATCAGGCTGAGCAGTGGGTCAGTCTGCATGCGAAGGTTGTGCAGTTGTGGGAGAGCACGTCTCCAGCCATCGATCAGGTCGGGCTCATCGGGGATGAAACAGGTACGATCAAGTTTGTTAAATGGGCGAAAGCAAATCTTCCAGCGCTTGTTGAGGGTAAGAGCTATTCCATTGAGAATATGACCACTGACGAGTGGGAGGGACGTTTCAGCGTGAAGATGAACCGGACCACGCGCATCTCAGAACTCGACGAAGAGATCGAAACCCCTGACCGGGAAGCGCAACTGGTTGCGATAGACGGCATCAACGAAAGCGGAAAGTGGATCAACCTGCGTGCGAAGGTTACGCAGTTGTGGGATAGTGAACACGAATCAATCGACCAGATCGGGCTCATCGGTGACGAAACAGGCACGATCAAGTTTGTTAAGTGGGCGAAATCAGAGTTACCGGAGCTTGTTGAGGGTAAGAGCTATTCTTTCGAAAATCTGGTAACTGATGAGTTTGAAGAGCGGTTCAGTGTGAAATTCAACAAAAGTTCATCGATCAAGGAGATCGATGATGATATTGAGGTCGGATACTCTACCACAGAGTTTACAGGCGCCATGGTTCACATTCAGGACGGTTCCGGACTTATCAGGCGGTGTCCGATCTGTAACCGTGCGCTCATGAAAGGAACCTGTATGGAGCACGGAAATGTTGATGGCATCCATGATCTCCGCATCAAAGCGGTGATGGATGATGGTATTGCGGTGCAGGAGGCGCTCTTCAATCGGGAAATCACCGAAAGCATCGGTGGAATCACGGTTGACGAGGCAAAAGAGATGGCTGTGGATGCGCTCGACCACAACGTGGTGCTGGACGAGATGAAGAAACGGCTGCTCGGCAGATATTACACCATCACAGGTAGCATTCTTGACCGATACCTGCTCGTTGAGAGTGTTCAGTTGATGGGAGGGATATCTGATCACGAAATTGAATCTCTGCTTGCGGAGGTGACCTGAGATGGCTGCTTTTGCAAGGGAGGTGGCGTACCGGATATTTGCTCAGGAACTACGGGACACAACGCTTGTGCTGGAACGGGACATCGAGGACGCTTATGCACCTCAGTATGTGGTAACACCCACGGGAGCAAAGGTCAATCGCATCTTCATCGTTGGCACGCTCACCGAGAAAGAGGACATCGGCACCGATGCCGAGTACTGGCGGGCGCGGATATCAGACCCGACAGGCACGTTCTTCGTGTATGCAGGACAGTATCAGCCTGATGCGGCACGCGTGATCGCAGATGCATCTGTTCCTGAGTTTCTGGCGGTGGTGGGGAAGGTCGGCGTGTATACGACAGAGGATGGCAATGTGATGACATCGATCCGTCCGGAAGCGATTTCAGTGGTGGACGCCGTTACCAGGGATCGGTGGGTGGTTGAGACTGCAAGGCAGACGCTTGACCGGATCCGGAAACTGGAGGATAGGAGTTCACAGAATATTGAGATGGTGCAGGAGCATTATTCACTGGATATCGAGCAGTACCGGCAGGTGGCGATCTCAGCACTGGAGTCGATACAATGACACCTGCGAGGGACGGTACTCGCATAATATAATAGTTCGGTGATTTCCGTGGTGGTAAAATCGCCACAGGTGGTTTCGTGTTATTTGCAACAAACTGCAAAACAGTTAATACTCCATCTTGTGTAACTGTTAATGGCTTTTCCTTTCAAGATTAAAGAGGCATGTCATGTATCTAAAAACCCGATTGGTTGACACCGTTCGCATCGACCCGGAACGTCTCGGACTGCCGGTTGAGGATGCGGTCCATATTGCACTTCGTGAGAAACTCGAGGGGCGCATCGATAAGAAACTCGGAGCGCTGATTGCGATCATCGATGTGATCGATATCGGTGACGGACTCATCCTCTTCGGCGATGGTGGGGTGTATTATGAAACAACGTTTGACGCACTCATGTATAAACCCATGATGCAGGAGGTCGTTGAGGGCATCGTCGTCGAGGTCGTGGAATTTGGTGCGTTCATCGGAATCGGACCGCTCGATGGGCTGATCCATGTGAGCCAGTTGACTGACGATTATGTCTCTTCCGATGCGAAGAATGCACGACTGGTCTTCAAGGAGAGCGGGCGCGCAGTTGGGGAGGGCGATCGCCTGCGTGCGCGCATTGTCACCATCAGTCTTAACGAACGGGATCCTCATGAGAGCCGGATAGGGCTCACAATGCGCCAGCCAGCGCTTGGCAAGCTGGAATGGCTCGAAGAAGATGCAAGAGAGGATAAAAATGAGTGATCAGGCATGTAGAGAGTGTCACAGAATTGTAAGCGGGTCGAGCTGCCCGGTATGTGGGTCAAGTTCACTCAGCAGGGATTGGAGTGGGTATGTCATAATTATAGACCCTGAACTTTCTGGCATCGCCTCGAAACTGAATATTACGACTCCTGGAGTTTATGCATTGAAGGTGCGATAGGTGCAAGCGTTCATTCTGCCAGATCACCTGAAATCGGCGTTGAAAGTCCCGCATGGAGTGTTGTACGAGGGAAGCGGGTATAAAACTATGGCCGCGCTCAAAATTGCACTGGATTTGGATAAATCGGCTAAAATAATCTCGGTAGGCGACATCACGACCTGTAATCTGATCGAATCCGGCATCCTGCCCGATATCTGCATCGTTGATCATCTGACCTGCCGGGCATCGGTGTCTGAGGGGGTACTGAAACGCGTCCAGCATCCTGCATTCACCGAGATTTCCGTTGAGAATCCTGCCGGCAGCATCACGCTCGAACTTGTAACCTGTATAACAAAGGCTCTGCGGTCTGGAGAACACACACGCATATTTGTGCAAGGCGAGGAGGATCTTGCAGTCATGCCCGCTGTTATGCTTGCGCCCCTCTCCTCGAT
The DNA here is from genome assembly GCA_012961645.1 of Methanosarcinales archaeon. Taxonomy (GTDB): domain Archaea; phylum Halobacteriota; class Methanosarcinia; order Methanosarcinales; family Methanogasteraceae; genus Methanogaster_D. Next base: position 11,263 of record DTYY01000151.1, read on the forward strand.
AGTTATATATGGACAGCCAGCGAGTGGATGTGTGTTGATCAAAGTAACACCTGAAAAGAGAAAGGAGATAAAAGAACTCTTGGGACAGATGGAATACGACGCGGACGGCGATACTCTATGGAGGATGTTAGATGAAGATTGAGATTATAAAGGATGAGATGAATGTGCTTTTGAATAGAAGAGACGTTGTGTTCAATATAATATCTGAAGGGACAACCGCTTCAAGAGAAAACGTGAAAAATCTGCTGGTTGCACTTCTTGATACGAAATCTGAGCTTTTGGTACTTGATCGGATGAATACACAGTATGGAACACAGGATGTACTTGGATATGCCCGTTTATATGATGATCTGCAGCATCTACAAGCGATAGAGCCCGGTTACATGACTCTACGAAATGCAGCGAAAGAAAGCGGTGAGGAATAGATAACATGCGTGTAAATGAGTTTTATGTCACAAAAAAGAATGAAATCACGCGTCAGAGGCAGTTCTGCCCGAAATGCGGCAGCGGGGTCTTTTTAGCAGAACATGCCAACCGGATGACATGTGGGAAATGCGGATATACGAAATACAAGAAGAATAAGAAGGAGTGAAGGGGTGAATGAAAGAGCGTTATTGGGTAATCATTCTGCTCCTGATATCTACAAGCCTCGTCGGATGTGTCACCAGTACAGACCCGTCGGCGGTCGGCAAGCTATCGGCCGTCGAGGATGCGCTTGGAACGATACCCCTGATCGGCGCAGACGAAGCGATCAATATCACCACGAACAACACGACGATAAGACAGTTCCTGGATCAGAAATTCACTGCTCCGAACCGGAGGAATGTGCACGTAGCACTCATACAGAACTCAACGTATGATCTTACAAATACGTCTGCAGATGCCAACGAATCGTCTTTTCTGTGGAAACCCACGGTCGTGGGTGTCAACGAATCACCATTTCTGTGGAAGGTCGATCTGCTTGAGCGGGACTGTAGTTGCGCCAGCAGGGGCAAGAGTGTGTATGTCGCGACAGCATTGATAGACCCGATGACAGGGGAGGTTGTGGACGCTAAGACGTGTTCGGTATCTGAAATCGAGTACGGACGGGGTTCGTGCATAAACGCCTGCCACTAAACACAATAAACGCATATAACATATAAACACCTGCCGCAAGCAATAATATGTAGTGATGCATTAAATAATATTGATGATGCTCAGACCGACCGGCATCGCCGGACTCGATGAGATCCTGGGGGGATTTTTGAAGCCATCAACCATTCTGATAGCAGGCACGGCTGGTGTTGGCAAAACAATGTTCGTACTGGAGTCGTTATCAAGCGTAGCAGAGCAAGAATCGACGCTCTACATCCCGATTGCGACCAGCGGGCGCAGTTTCAGGCAAGACCCATCCTTTCCGCTCATGCACGAATCGATCACGGTATACCCGATCGAGCGTATGTCTGCGGAACGTGATCCCCTATCGGTTCTGATCGACATCGGAAATGTTGTTGCAGATTCGGAGGCTGACAGGATCGCAATCGACCCGATCACACCGCTTGGGTCTGCTTTTTCAGAGCAGGAGCGACACCGTTTCATCGGCACCATCGATTCGATGACCCCTGAATGGGGCGCGGTCACGCTGTTTACCGGCGAACTGACCGGCAAAGAGATTCACACATCGATTCTCAGTCATTTTGTGGATGTAATTCTGTATCTGTCTTATGAAGACCATAAAAGATACATTTCACGAAATCTCAGGATATTCAAGACCATGAGCTCCACCAATAACCATATTTTATCAAAAATATACACATTCTACATCTCAAAAGACGGCATAAGAGTGTTCCCAACCATTAAAACTAAAATAACTCACAAAGATATCTCAATACGTGTTCCAACCGGTGTTCAGAGACTGGACGCCATGCTGGGAGGAGGCATCCCTGAGACATACTCGACACTGGTCGAAGGCAACTCCGGCACCGGAAAAACCATCTTTGGCTTAGAATTCATCCACGAAAGTTTGAAAAACGGCAAACCATCGGTCATTGTTTCGTTTAATGAATCTCCAGACCAGTTGATCGCAGAAGCGATGCGTTTCGGATGGGACCTGCACAGATACGCCAGGGATGGCATTCTCAAATTCATTTATACCACCGACCATATTCATCCTGACGTACATCTCTGGCGTATCAGGGAAATGGTGGAGTCGATCGGCGCCAGATCGGTGATGTTTGACGGGATATCGGATATAGAAACTGTTTTTTATGGATCGTTGAGGATGAGGGCATACATCCAATCGCTGATCAGATACTTCAAAGATGCCGGGGTCACTTCTGTCTTCACAAACGAGACCAAGAACACCTCCTCATCGAGAATGACAGATGCAGGTGCGTCTTTTCTGATGGACGGGATCATCTCTCTCGAGAACGTCAGAAGCGATTCTGAGATGAGGAAGACCATGTTGATATTGAAGATGCGCGGGACCGATCATAGCCAGTCGATAAAGGAGTATACGATCACAGAACACGGAATCGAGATCATGGGATGGTGAGAATTGAAATATGATGTAATCGTGTGTCCGAAGTGCAGAGATAACGTGCAGATCATAAACCACGGTATAAAATCGACCGTATGCCAGCGGTGCGGGAGCAGATTGGATGTGCGCAAGCTCAAGGTCTGGCATACGACATCTGATCTGGATGAGGCGGTCTCTGTGCGCACCGCTATTCTGATGGAACTGGATCGGTGAAGCATCTGTTCAATAGACTTGTTGCCAATTAGCATATGCATCTGCTGTGTCGAACAACTCCCACATTACCAGGCACTCGACGTGACAACTGTAGCACAAGACCATATTTATATCATACTTGCCAGCACGATAGGTATTTATACCTGCCAAATGTTAGATTATGATTGTAAAAGGGGATAAATATCATGAAACAGGATGACATCGCAGATTATCTGAGTCAGGTGTATAAGAGAAAGGTTACTGTTACAGGCACCGGAAAGCTCGGTGAGACCGATGAAGGCTTGAAGGAGTTTGGATATGGAAAACCACTTCTGATCCGGTTTTCAGCAGACGGCGAGGATAAAACCGCAGTTCTTTCGTCCATGCGCACAGAAGGGGGTTTTGGCCATGATCATTTCTCTGATCGAGCACAGATTCTGATATGGCAGCATTCTACATTCAATAAACTGCCAGAACACGTAAAATCCATCGATGTTGGCTATTTCACTCGTGATGGCAAGCTAAAATCAGCCGGCGGAGCAGAAGAGTATTTTTTACTGATGGAGGAGGTCGATGGCACCGAGTATTTCTATGATCTCGAAGAGATTAGTAAAAGTGGCGCAACCGATCTGGATTTGGGGCGTTCGAAGGAATTAGCCGATTATCTGACAGTTATCCATGCCAATCGGTCCGATGATCAGGAGTTGTATATGCGCAGGATCAGGGACACCGTCGGGCATGGCGAGTGCATCATGGGCTTGATGGATAGTTACCCCGATGACCTCGATTTTATCACGGACAAAGAGCTTAACGAGATCGAGAGAATATGTGTTGACTGGAGATGGAAGCTTAAATCCGGTACTGATCGATTGTGCATGGTCCACGGGGATTTCCATCCGTGGAACGTCATGTTCAGAGAGGGAACAGACTTTACGGTACTTGACCGGAGTCGTGGAGAATGGGGCGAAGCAGCAGACGATGTTTCATGTATGACCATCAATTACCTCTTTTATT
>DTYY01000152.1 GCA_012961645.1 Methanosarcinales archaeon
CATCAAGAGAGCTGGATAAGCCTCCTCTTCTGAACTTTTCAGGTCACGTGATGCGGTCCCTATTTCTATGGTGCCATCTGCAACAGATTTTATGCCGTGTGAAGACCCGCCACCCATCGGATACACCCTGTCGCCCGGATGCTTTTCCATGAAGACACGTGCGCACTCCTCGGCAATCGGAAGAACCGTTGTTGAACCTGCGATCTGCAGTTCCAGTGGCGATGTGGCAGTCCCGTCTGCCTCCTGACCGTTGTTCGTACCGTCGATACAGCCTGATCCGAGCAGCGATATCATAATCGCTGCGATCGGTAAAAACGCTAACATGGTTCTGCATGACAAAAATCCTGGTGTTGCGATTGTTTTCTTCATGAGTACATCACCGAGAGGTGATATATCCAATCGGGGTATATATAGATTGCCCCAATAAATCTATAGGCTATACATACCATGCGTATGCCTGCACACCGCAATATACTGGCAGATAGCCGTCGATTCCGCCCGCCTATGGGCTACGGGTATTGTACAGTGGTGGTAAAGCAGGTTATGTTAAATGCCATGATTGCGGACAGAGGGGCCTTACAACGTAAGCGCCTCTCTACACAGTTTCCAGAGTATGCATTCAGGTATGTCCACCACAGATTCAACCTCATCGATGATGTGCCCGTCACCAGTCGCAACAATCGAGCCACAGTGTTTGAGATCAAAATCGACATGTCTTGATGTCCTTGCATCGCCTGAAATCGAATATTCGGGTAGCAACTCGCGGATCTGCCGCGCAAGCACGCCGCTCTTACCAATCTGAGCATCGAAGAGAAAGATGACTGAACCGGGCTCGTGTTCGGATATTATCTCAAGAATCTGCCTGCAAACACCCCTGTCCGGATTTTTATAGTTCCTGAAAACTCCTCTGATGTCCCTTATGAACCCGTCATCACATAGAAACACGGGTTCTCCAGAGATTACACTCTCTGTTGCGATAACAACATTGTATCCGTCGATTACGATGTTCTTTCCTCCGATATCGGCGCAAGACACCTTTTTGCTGATGCGAGATGCTGCGATCTCGGGTTCGATCACAACCCGCATCAGTATGTGTCGGTCCTGGTTCACCAGCCGGTAATGGTCGCTTGCGAAACGTATGGCGCCAGTGCGGGGATATCCTCTCGATAACAGATATCTGATATCATCTGCTGCATGACGCATCGCTAATTCGAGTGTTCGGGCAGTCATGGTCTGTGATCGGTCACAGGTTAATAACAACCGCTCAGTCCTGCCAGTCCAATACTCGCTATCAGTGCCACAATCGCAGCAAATGCCAATATTCCGAGTATCAGCAGGATGATTACCGGTATAAACACTGCTATCGCAGATTTTACCGTCGTGAGATTATGAACGAAAGTTCCACCAATGATTGCAAGGTAGATCGCATAAAGTCCGATGATCCAGCCAACTATCGGTATCCACGAAACCGCGGTTACTGCTGATGCATACGAGACTATCCGAACCGTACCTTCATAACTTCCGGATCCACCAACGATCTTGAAACAGATATAGAATATCAATCCGCCGATGAACATCCAGACGATCCCGAATATCGGCGCAGCAATGACTGCTGAAAACAGGCTGCCAAACGTGATGAGAGCGGTTCCGATACCAGCGATCAGGTAGTTTATGACTACAAACTTCAGCGGCTCTTCATACCCTCCTGATGTCGGCATCTGCCTGAAGAAGTCGCTTGGTGTGGTTATCACCTTCTTCCATGTCTCAATGAATTCGTCTACGAATTCGCTCATGGGTTTGCCTCCCTTGTACTGTGTTTCACTGCTCTCATGTTATATAAATTTTTGGTATAGAATCCGCACAAAAAAACGGACAGACCTCTGGATCAGAAGAGTCATTTATCGACCCCGGGGGCTCACTGCCCCGCCATCAGCATCACAAGCAACGCCTTCTGAACATGCAGCCGGTTCTCTGCCTGATCCAGCACAGCAGAATGTGCACCATCCAGCACCTCGCCTGTGATTTCCTGACCGCGGTGTGCTGGCAGGCAGTGGAGCACGATGCAATCTGGATTTGCATGATTTAGAAGGTTTTCATTGATCTGGAAACCATCAAAATCCCGCAATCGCTCTCCTTCTTCCTTTTCATCGCCCATCGAGACCCAGACATCGGTGTAGAGCACATCAGCCCCTGAAGCCGCCTCTTTCGGATCATTCACGACCATGACATCACCGTCGAGTTCTCTGGCGTGTCTCAATACAGTCCGATCAGGCTCGTATCCGGCAGGACAGGCTACCGAAAGATGCATATCGGTGATCGCGCTTGCAAGGATCAATGAATTGCAGACATTGTTCCCGTCTCCGATCCATGCGACACGCAAGCCCTGAAAATCGCCTTTGCGCTCACGAATTGTGAGTAAATCGGCAAGTAACTGGCATGGGTGCTCTGCATCAGAGAGTGCATTGATCACAGGGATATCTGCGCATTTTGCAAGTTCGAGTACCGTTTCATGGCTATAGACCCGTGCGGTGATCGCATGCACATACCGTGAAAGCACCATCGCAGTATCGCAGATCGTCTCACTGCGCCCGAGTTGAAGATCATCAGAATTCAGGTAGAGCGCATGTCCACCGAGTTCGGTCATTGCGACCTCAAAGGATACCCTTGTGCGGGTGGAAGGCTTCTCAAAGATCATGGCAAGACTCCTGTTGCTGAGCAAAGCTTGCATGGGGTCTTTGCCGCGTTTTACTTTTAGTTCAGCAGAAAGATCGAGCAGTTGCAGGATTTCCTTACGTCTCAGGTCTGATATAGAGATTATATCCTTTGGCATCATCCGGTGATAACCTCGCAGCCGTCGGTGGTAACGATCACGGTGTGTTCTGCCTGAGATACAAGTGCACCTGTAACCTCCGTTAAAACGGGGTAAGACTCAATCAAACCGGATTTTTCCAAACTCCGGAATGTGAAATCGATCTTCTCTCCGGAAAACCATCTCTTAGCAAACGGAAGCGTCTTATATTCCATCATCTCCTGAAGTAATGCTCTTGCTCTTGGAATACGTGGAAGTGGTGGATTTTCGGTTGCCAGATGGTATATCTCAGACCGCGGGGTGTCCCTGATCCTGCCCGCGCCTTTCGTGGCAAACGGTTCGATTGCGACCACCTGCCCCTCTCTGAGCGTGATTCCACCGCGTGTGGGAATGTTTGGGATGCTCGGCGGGGCATGTGTGCGATATCTCTCAAGCCCATGTCCTGTGAGGTTTGCGATCGGCTTGTATCCGAACTCGCTGATCGCACCCTCAATAGCCGCCCCGATCTCTGCGGTATCGATTCCAGCGTGGATCAGGTCGATTGCTGCGGCAAGCCCGGCTTTTGACGCTTCTACGAGTTCGGGGTGGTCAGAAAGATCGATCGTTACGGCAGCATCCGCGATATAGCCATCGATATGCACTCCGATATCGAGTTTTATCATATCTTCGCCAAACACAGACGTGTCGCCAGCACCCGGCGTGTAATGCGCGGCATCCTCGTTTATCGAGAGATTGCATGGAAATGCCGGCTTTCCTCCGAGATCACGTATCAGATCCTCTGCAAAGACTGCTGTTTCAAGGATACTCGCTCCAACTATTATCTTCTTCGCTGTTTTCTCCATTACTTCTGCGAGAATCCTTCCAGCATGCCTGTGTTTCTTATGTTCGTTACGTGTGGAATTATCGTCCATTTCGACCCTAAAAAATAAGACCGCCCAAAAGACGATTATAGGTTTTTGGGCGGTGAACGTTCATTTTTTATTCTGAAATCGCTGAAAACTTATATTTTCAGAATTTCAAGCGCCCTGTTGATGTCTTCTGCCTTGACAGTCTTCCTGCCGGCGTGCTTTGTCTCGATGATCGCTTCCTTAGCGATCTTTATGCCGATCTTCTCAAGCACCTCGGTCAGGGCACCACGTGCCGATTCGCTGACCCGGATGTCATCTCCTGCAGTCCGTATTAGTCGCTCGACTGGCGCCAGTGGTATTATTTTCTTTGCCATTTGTTCTTATCTCCTTCTTTGGTCTGATTTGGTTCGCAACTAATCGATGCGTATTCGATTTTATGCACCGACACCAAGCACATGACTATGCACAGAATAGAACACTATCCCATGACCATATTAATACATGGTGTTGCAATGTACTTACTTTTTGAAATAAGGTCTATATATACTTTTTGATCAGCATATACGTTACAGTGAAAAATATCTTTGAGAAATTGAATTTATGATCCCCGGGCATGGTAAATTATCGTGTAAATGAATTCATAGAGATCGCTGATAGAAACATCCATAAGATATTGCATCATATAATGCTCGATCATGATAACTATAACAGGATTAACACTGAAAAATCCAACGTTGCTTGCCGCGGGAATCCTTGGAACCACTGGCGCATCGCTGCTGCGGGTTGCGCGCAACGGCGCAGGGGCAGTCGTCACAAAGTCCATCGGGTCTGCTCCAAACGCGGGACATCCGAATCCAAGCATGATTGAGACTGAATGCGGATTTCTGAACGCGCTTGGGCTGCCAAACCCGGGTTATCACCATTATCGCGAGGAGCTGATGATAGCAAGAGAGGCAGGGGTCCCTGTGATTGCGAGCATCTTTGGCGCTGATGCGCACGAATTCGCAAGAGTTGCGATAGGGCTCTGCGATGCTGCTGATGCGATCGAATTAAACCTGAGTTGCCCACACGCGGATCGATACGGAGCTTCTGTTGGTATCGACCCTTCTCTTGTTAGAGAGATCACATCATCGGTCAAAGAGGTGGTTGATATCCCGGTCTGGGCAAAGCTGACGCCAAATGTCACAGAGATCACAGAGATCGGGGTTGCTGCACAAGAGGGCGGCGCGGACGCTGTCGTCGCCATCAATACCGTGCGGGCGATGGCTATCGATGTTGAATCCGGATTCCCGATCCTTGGCAACAGGTTCGGCGGGCTATCAGGGACTGCGATCAAACCGATCGCTGTAAAATGTGTGTATGACCTCTATGGCGCGCTCAATATCCCGATCATCGGAGTTGGCGGGATATCGTGCTGGCAGGACGCAATCGAGATGATAATGGCGGGCGCAAGCGCAGTGCAGATCGGATCTGCCGTACATGCCGGGCTTAATGTCTTTGCAGAGATTGCGGATGGAATCAATGGTTATTGTCGGGCGCGTGGCTGCGAGGTTGAGGATATCTGCGGGATGGCGCATCGGGTTGGTGTGGACTGAGATCTGGTCGCTTAGGACGTCCATAACGATCCAAGCCACATCCCTGATTTTATTTGTGTAAACGGGTCTCCTGGAGATCACTAAAAAGTCACAGATTACAGATTTTACTTAACGTTCCTTCTGCAAATCTCCCAGAACTCATCTAATAAGTTTTTTATCTCTTTAATGTTTTATTTTACCACTAATCAGACTATTTCAAGGTTTACACCAAAATAGAGGTGAATAAATTTGTCTCTCATACCCGCGATA
>DTYY01000153.1 GCA_012961645.1 Methanosarcinales archaeon
CAACATATTTTATGAGATATATTTAATTTAAAGATTTTTGGTGTATGTGAACGCTAATTGGCAACAAGTCTAATATGTATGTGCACGGGTTAACTATATGCCTGCCTTAAGCACAATTTTGGATGTGGGAAGACCGAAACATTACAGGGACGACTGCGACAGGATCGCATTCATGTACGACCCTCTTGTCAGATCTCTTTCCTTCTTCATCGGCGGAAAGCGGGGGCTGCGGCTGATAAGGACGCTTGTAATCGATAAGATGGAGATAAAGCCAGGCAGTAGAGTTCTGGACGTCTGCTGCGGCACAGGGGTGCTGTGTGCAATGATTGCAGAGGTGGTCGGGGCTGAAGGGGAGGTGGTCGGCATTGATCTATCTGAAAAGATGCTTAAACGAGCAGAGAAGAGGAAAAATGATAATATGCGGTTCTGTCTCTCAAATGCGGAGGAAATCCCTTACGAAGATGGATATTTTGACTGCGCATCCATAACATTCGGCTTGCACGAGATGCCGTACCAGGTGCGGATAAACGTACTATGTGAGATGCATAGGGTCGTAAAGCCTGGTGGGAAGATCGCGGTCCTTGATTATTCATATCCCAAAAATGGGCTGATCAGGTGGCTGTTCAATATCTGGATGTTTGTGGAAGGGAAAACGGCAAAAGATTTTGTAAAAAGGGATTTATCTTCGATGATTATGGATGCCGGATTTGATTCGATCGAAAAGTCGATCTGCGCGTATGATACGGTTCAGATTGTGAGCGGTGTCAGGGTGATCTGTTGATGGTGTGGCACAACGACAACCATGGATCTGAAACCGAATCAGAAACAAAAATCGCGCAGATGCTCATGGACCGCATCAGGGATTCGGTGCGGCTGTGTATGCATGACTGCTCCGGCGTCGCGTTTTCAGGCGGCATCGACAGTTCGCTCATCGCATTTGTTGCAGCATCGATGAATCCTGAGATCGGATTGTATGCAATCGGGATGCGCGGTTCTCATGACATGAAACAGGCAGAAAAGGCAGCAACACTGCTTGGACTGCATGACCGGCTGCATCTCTGCGAGTGCACCCCTGAAGATATCAAGTCCGCGCTCCTGCCTGTGATGCATGCAACTGGGAGCACAAATCCAGTTGCGGTTGGAATCGGGCTGTGTATGTACTTTGTATCAGGATGTGCGTCCAAATACGGAGCTTCGGTTCTGCTGACCGGGCAGGGCGCAGACGAGTTGTTTGCCGGGTATAAGCGCTATGAGCAGGTATTTGACGACGGGGGGCTTGACCGCGAGCTTGAGAGAGACATGCTCGCACTCCATGATCAGGTTGAGCGGGATGCTGCAGTCGCACGATTAAACGGCGTGGAACTGCGCATGCCGATGCTATGTTCCGGTGTGATTGATCTCGCCCGCGAGATCGATGCAGGGCTCAAGATCCGCAGGCAAGACGGCTACATAAGAAAGTACATTCTGAGAAGGGCATCTGCAGGACATCTCCCTGCAGAGCTTGCACAGGCGCCAAAGAAAGCAGCGCAGTACGGCACAGGCATCCAGAACGTGCTGCGCAGGATGGCACGCAGGGATGGGGTTACGCAGGGAGAGTTTCTCGCGCAGACGCGATCGCGAAACTTAAGGCAGTCCGGATTCTCTGCATTTTAACCCATTTTTGGTCTACAGCCTTATCTTCCCCTTATGCTTCGCATAAGTCGCATAATCGATATATTTCTTATCCGCAAGCAGACCGGAGACACTCGGCGCGCCGCCCCTGACCTCCTCCAGCCGGTCGGTGACCCTGATGCTGAATGCATCACTTCCCGCGCCAGACCCAAACGATGTCACGAAGATCCGATCACCTGCTGATGCGATGTCAAGGATTGCGGCAAGCCCGATCATGCATGACGCCGAATACGTGTTCCCAAGAGTAGTCACCACGATTCCGGGTGTAATCTGCTCTCTTGTAAAGCCGAGGCTTGCTGCGACACGCCTCGGGAATTTGCCGTTTGGTTGGTGGAATACGGCGTAATCGTAGTCCTCTGGCGTAGTGCCAAGTTTTTTTAACAGTCCCTGTGCAGCCGATGTGATGTGTTTGAAGTATGCAGGCTCCCCTGTGAATCTGCCTCCGTGTTCGGGGTACGGCATCCCCTCCCTGCGCCAGAAATCGGGCGTGTCAGTGGTAAACGAGAATGTATCCTCGATCTCGGCGATCAACGAATCCCCCGGATTCCTGCCGATCACATACGCGGCACCTCCTGCAGCAGCGGTGTACTCAAGCGCATCCCCTGGCGCCCCCTGCGCGACATCTGCGCCTATCGCAAGCCCGAGATTGATCCTGCCGGATTCGACCAGACCCATGCACGCCTGGATCGCGGCGGTGCCAGCCTTACATGCAAACTCGAAGTCCGCGACCGTGAGATCGGGTGCTGCGCCGATGGCGTCTGCAACGATGGTGCCTGTCGGTTTCACGGCATAGGGATGGCTCTCTGATCCCACATATATGGCGCCGATGCGAGATGAGTCGATCCCGGACCTTTGTTTCGCATTTCTTGCCGCTTCCACCGCAATGGTCACGGTATCCTCATCAAGGTCCGGCACCGACTTCTCCTGCACCATAAGCCCGCCTGCAATGCCCTCTGCATCAGCGTTCCAGACCTTTGCTATTTCAGAGACTTTGATTCGATAACGCGGTATATACACCCCATAACTTACGATTCCAACCGTCATCTGAGTTCACCAGAGCTAACTTATGTCCGGGTGGCATTATTAACACTTCGGACTCCTCTTGGAACGTTCCACGAGCAACAGCACCAGCTATTGTAAGGGCAGGTGCGGTCAATCAATCCTGTATATCCCTATTCCGTCGTCGAGATCCTCTGGCTCCGGACCCTTGATGTACACAGGTCTGATATACCCCATTCCGAGCAGATACCTGATCACATCATCATAACTGGCGCCGGCGTCATGCATCTGGATACGTATCTGGTCGAGCTGGCGCAGGGTTGCGTCGCTCACTTCTATGACTGGCATCATGATCACCTATTCACAGATTGTTGTCAGTGTTGCGGTCATCCCGCACGATCGCTTTTGGCGGTACACGTCGCTTGTGCTCGTTTATGCGGATCAGATTGGTCAGGCGGTGGCAGGCGTCCGCTGGCACCCCCAGCACCTCGATTTCTCCCATACTCATTTTCTCATCGACCAGCATCCTCAAAATCCGGTCGATATCCTGATACCGCATACCAAGCTCTCCTTCATCGGTCTGCCCTGCCCAGAGCCTTGCAGACGGCGGCTTTTCGATGACGCGCCCCGGGACTCCGAGAAATCTGGCAAGTTCAAAGACCTCTGTCTCGTACAGATCGCCGAGCGGCTCCATATCAACGCCAGCATCACCGTACTTCGTGGCATATCCGAGGAGAAGCTCTGTACGATTCCCGGTGCCAATCACAAGCCGATTCATGAGATTTGCATAATAATAGAGCACGCACATCCGGATTCGTGCGGTCAGATTCCCGTTTGCAACCGCCACGCCTGCATCATAGTCAGGAATCAGGTTCGAAAGCGTGTGCAGCGCGCTGCCGATCTCGATGATTCGATACTCGATTCCGAGCCGGTTCGCGATATCGACGGCATCGTCTGTATCATGTCCAGGCGTGAGATTCTGCACCGGCAGCATGATGCCGAGCACGTTTTCGCTCCCGAGCGCCTCGACTGTGAGGTATGCCGTAACCGCCGAATCGATGCCGCCGCTAAGCCCGATGACTGCGCCTGATGCGCCCGATTCTCTCATACGGGCGCAGATGAATGCGGTGATTATGTCTCTGGCGTGATCTGGATTCATGGTTGGTGCAAACTCGAAAGGGGAGATCTGTTTACTCTCATCAAACGTCGCAGCATAAATAATCATCGGATAGGTCAGTAGATCGTTCAAAAATGATCATTCTCTCAATCCATTGGAATTTCGTAAAACTCCAAGCCAACATCAACCTTTCTCCCATATAGTATGAGACAGTTCTCACTCATTCAGAGTTGATACTAACTTTTAGTGATAAATATCTGTGTTTTATTGGAATTTGGATCATTTTTTAAATTTCAGGTATTCTTTTCCGTTGATCCGGGAGAATGTTTGGGATATCTATCTCACGTATGGTTTGTTTTTGGAATTTTTCGCAAAGTCGACAAAACTATTAGTGGAATGAACCAGATCAACATCTGATGATACACATAGCAATACCAAAAGGCAGCCTCGGGGAACAGACGCTCTTGCTGTTCAAACAGGCAGATCTCGAGATCAGGAGAACGGACCGAGAATACAATCCGAAAATCTCAGACCCGCGGATCGAGAAGGTGAAAGTCCTGCGCCCGCAGGAGATTCCTGGTTATGTTGCTGAGGGCTACTTTGATGTGGGCATATCAGGGCACGACTGGGTGATCGAGTCTGGCGCAGACGTTGTCGAGATCGCAGACCTGCCCTACAGCAAACAGGGCGCAGGAATCGTCAAAATCGTGATCGCTGTGCCAGACGATCGAGAAATCGAGTCCGCACGAGATATTAAGCCTCACAGCAGGGTCACAACCGAGTATCCAAATATCACCAGGAGCTATTTTGAAAAACTCGGGATTCCAGTGGATATCCACTTCTCTTACGGTGCTACCGAGGCGAAGGTTCCTGATCTGATGGACGTAGTGGTTGATGTGACTGAAACGGGGTCTACACTCCGAAAAAACAACTTAAAGATCATAGATGTGATGCTTGAATCGATTACAAAGCTGGTCGTGAACAAAGATAGCTGGAACGATCCCTTAAAGCGAAGGGAGATCGAAGAGATCAGAATGCTGCTCCTTTCGGTCATCGAAGCCCGTGGAAAGGTGCTGCTGAACATGAATGTACCAGCTGACCGGCTCGATGATGTGATCAGCGCGCTGCCGGCGATGAAGATGCCAACCGTATCCAAACTATATAATTCAGAGTATTATGCAATTGAGACGGTGGTCGAAAAGGGGACTGTGAATATCCTGATACCTGAACTGAAACACCTCGGCGCAGAAGATATCCTCGAACTCGACATATCAAAGATCGTGCGATAGAGAATCATCTCGCAAGCAGGATTTGGATAGCCATTTGACATGCCATACATGCATGAAAGGCTGATGGTACTATTTTTGGGCGGATCTTTACGGAGCCTGCGTTGTGTTGGTGGTGACGTGTGCATCTCTGCATCGGCGGACATACATGGCAATTTGACATATAAAATCCAAATGGACTGTCAGACCGCTAACTTTTTATAGCATGAGATATGCATGGGATGAAGAACATCCGAAACCTCGCGTGCCTGCAATCTGCAGTTACCCCCACGCAGACGGTCAACGATGTATTTGCTGATGCGTGAAAAACGTAAAAATCGGAACAACCAAACAGGAGAATGATGCATGCATGCACACAATGCTATAATTACACTTGCGCTCATAGCCCTGCTCTGCGGAACAGCGAGCGCGGCGCTGATAGACCTATCAGCCACACAGGATAGGACATTAACGAAAGTCGATCCAAAGTTGATCGAATTGGCTTTAGACGAAAATATTGTTGAGCCGGCGAAGCTTGCCGATCCAAAGATGCAGATGATGGTATCAGATATTGAAACGATACCAACC
>DTYY01000154.1 GCA_012961645.1 Methanosarcinales archaeon
AGCGGTACCGGGTTTAATTTTGGTGATATAGGTATAGATGGCAGCAGGGTGTATGCAATCCCCTATCTGGACATTGCCGCAGTCGTGCATTCCTGCGCTGCGAAACCATACAGGGCAAAGGACGATGAGATGGCAAAGGAGTGGATTTTAGCGCATAATTATGTGATTGATCAGGCAACCGGAAAATTCGGTACGGTTATACCATTCTCCTTCGATGCCATCATCAGAGGCGATGATGATACGATCGAAGATTGGATGTCAGGGAGTTATGAGAACCTCAAAAAGGAACTTGAGAGGGTTCAGAATAAGGCAGAGTACTCGGTGCAGATATTCTGCGACCATGAAAAGCTCGCTATGCAGCTCCTGGAGAGTGATTGTGAGCTGAAGGAATTGAAGGAGAAGACTGGAAAGATGCCGAAGGGAGCAGCCTACTTACTCCAGCGAAGGTTTGAACTGAAAGTGAAGGATGCGATCTCAGCAGGGATATCCAGGCTCGCCAGTGAGTTTGGCTCCAGGATAAGAGAAGATGTTGAGGAGACGAGGGTCGAAGAAAGTACGTCCCGGGTTCCTGAAAGATACAGGGGCAGGAAGTTGATCATGACTCTCTCATGCCTGGTCAAAGAAGATAAGGTCGAAAAACTCGGTGAGGTTCTGGATGAGGTGAACAACCGTGATGGTTTTGCTGTCCGCTTCACGGGTCCGTGGGCGCCGTTCAGTTTTGTTCGGTTGAGGGGGGTTTGATGGTATGAAACCTGCACGGGAGAACGATCTTGTGGATCTGCTGGACAGACTCCTGAACAAGGGACTGATATTGAATGCTGATCTGATCATATCTGTTGCAGGTGTGCCTTTGATCGGGGTTAATCTCAAGGCAGCGCTTGCAAGCATAGAGACGATGCTGGACTACGGGATGATGGAGGCATGGGACCAGAACACAAGGGAGTGGTATTCGAAGGAATATGCAAAGAAGGCAAATGTCCCGCTTATGGAGGGTGAGGACGTCTTTCACAGGGCATTTGGGTCCATCTGGTACAGTCATGGTATCATCAACAGATGGAGACCTGGCTTCTGGCACCTTACGAACAGGAGGCTTTTTCTGTGGAGGAAAGATCCCGCAGAGATGCTTTTTGAGACTCCTCTGGACAGGATAGAGGCTATCATGATACGTACGGATACCTGCTTTAAGAAGGAGCGTGAGGTGCTCGCTCTGCAGCTTGAGCGCGGCGAGGTAGCCCGCATTCATGTATCGGATATTCTGGGATTTAAGGGGGCAATTGAGAAATCTGCCGCAAAGAGACTTGAAAAGAGGATCGAAAAGGAATATGCAGTAGTTGTTGCTTAAAGGTGTCGTTAGGATGAATAATGTGTAAAAAGGAAGTAGAGAAAGCAGTTGTGCTAAAAAACTGGAGTTAGAAGATGACGACGGATGAAATAAATGAGGTGATACTGCGCGTTGCAGAGGCGCGCCATCGTGATGCTGGTAGAGGCATCGCCAGAATCGGCAAGGATGCCATGCAAAAGCTCGGACTGGTTACCGGTGATGTTATAGAGATTCGAGGGAAAGGGATCGCCCCGGCTATTGTGTGGCCCGCATATCCTGAAGACAGCGATGGCATCATGCGCATCGATGGAAATATCAGGAGCAATGCCGGCGTGGGGATAGACGAGCGCGTTAAGATACGCAGGGTTGATGCATCAGAGGGTAGCAGGATCGTCATCGCATCCACACAGCCGATCAAGATCATTGGAGGAAGCGAGTACCTGCGCAAGATACTGGAAGGACGTCCTGTTGTAAGAGGGCAGAGGATCAGGGTAGAGATGCTCGGAAGCCCTCTCACTTTTGTGGTTAAGGAGACACAGCCGTCTGGCGTTGTAATTTCAACAAAGACCACGCAGATCACCTTGAAGGAGAAAACGATAGAGGAGAAGAGACCTGCAACATACATCAGCTATGAGGATATAGGCGGTCTGCGCCGTGAAGTCGGTCTCGTCCGTGAGATGGTTGAACTGCCGTTCCGCCACCCTGAACTCTTTCAGAAGGTCGGGATCAATCCTCCCAAGGGTGTGCTGCTTTATGGACCTCCGGGCACAGGAAAGACCGTGCTTGCCAAGGCTCTGGCAAATGAGACCGATGCGAGTTTCATCTTCATCAGCGGTCCTGAGATCATGGCAAAGCACTATGGCGAGAGCGAGCAGCGGCTCAGAGCCATATTCGAAGAGGCAGAGGCGAATGCTCCGTCAATCATATTCATCGATGAGTTCGACTCGATAGCTGCAAAGAGGGACGATGTGAGCGGTGAGAAGCAACTGGAGCGCAGGGTCGTTGCACAGATGTTAGCCCTCATGGATGGGCTGAAGGCGAGGGGAGATGTCATTGTCATAGCAGCAACCAACAAGCCGAACCTGATCGATGAGGCGCTGCGTCGCGGAGGGCGGTTTGACAGGGAGATTGAGATCGGGATTCCTGACAGAAACGGCAGACTCGAGATACTTGAGATCCACACGAGGGGGATGCCTCTTGGAGAAGAGGTTAGACTGGATGAACTTGCAGATCATACCCACGGATTTGTGGGCGCGGATATCGAATCCCTCTGCAAAGAAGCCGCGATGCATGCACTGCGCAAGATTCTGCCAGAGATCGATATCGAGACAGAGATACCTGCAGAGGTCATCGACAGATTAACGATCACAGAGGAGGACTTCGATGAGGCATTGAAGAGCGTTGAGCCATCTGCCATGCGTGAGGTCTTCATCGAGGTGCCGCAGGTGGAGTGGGAGGATATCGGAGGGCTCGAGGATGCGAAACAGGATCTGATAGAGGCTGTGGAGTGGCCTCTCAGGTATCCAGAAGCGTTTGCTGCACTTCGTTCAAAGCCACCAAAGGGAATTCTTCTCTTTGGACCTCCAGGCACAGGGAAAACGATGCTTGCAAAGGCAGCGGCAACCGAGAGCGAGGCAAATTTCATCAGCATCAGAGGTCCTGAACTCTTCAGCAGATATGTTGGGGAATCTGAAAAGGCTGTCCGGGAAACTTTCAGGAAAGCAAAGCAGGCTGCACCTGCGGTTATATTCTTTGACGAGATCGATTCCATAGCTCCGGTGCGGGGCGCCAGCTCGGATTCGCATGTGACAGAGCGCGTGGCAAGTCAGATTCTGATCGAACTGGACGGGATGGAGGAGCTCAAGAACGTGGTTATCATTGCCGCAACGAACAGACCCGACATCATCGATCCCGCGCTTCTGCGCCCTGGCAGGTTTGACCGATTGATCTATATCCGTCCCCCTGATGCAGAGGGAAGAGAGAAGATCTTCAGAATCCATCTGGATGAGAAACCGCTCGCAGATGATGTGGAAATCAGAGAACTGGCGCGGATGACGGACGGATATGTGGGTGCAGACATCGATGCAATATGCAGAGAGGCTTCGATGCTCACCTTGAGAGATTTTATCAAACCGGATATGGATCGAGAATTTGTAAAAAGCCGTGCTTACGACCTTGTAATTAAAAAGAACCACCTTGAAATGGCGATAAGACGTGTCAGACCCACGGCATCAAAGAGCAAGCTTGAAAAGTATGAGAGCATAGCAGAAGAATTTGTAAAAGAGGCGGATATGGAGAGAAATATCTAATCCAGGCTTTTTACCTCTATGTCACCTGGTAGTTCGGGCACAACATTGTGAGCGGCGCCAATAAAGAGCACCCCGGTCTCACCATCCTTCAATGTCGCATCGATCGCCTTTGCGACATACTCATCTCGCTCCTTTATCAGTCCGTCTTTTATCTGTTCGTAACTGCGGACTGCCTCTGTTTTTTCTTTTGCAGTCGCTGCGGATACGATGGCTTTGATGTGCTCATATTCCTTCAGCAGGAGTTGAGGGCTTTCAGTTGCTTCTATCGTAGATCCCCTCTCGATCAGTCTCCTGACGATCTGGTAGTTCCTGCTCCCTTTATCTGCTGTCTCATTGACGATCCTCCATCCCAGCTCACCGCTGGCTGGTAGCCCATCCTGATATACCCTGGTCATGCTGTAATCCAGATCGAGTTCGTCTATCTCCTTCTCCACCTCATTCCAGAAGTTCTCGATCTTTCGCTGGTTCTCAAACCATCTCTCCTCCCCCATCTTTGCCATACCCTCTTTTACCAGCTCCTCACTCATCGAGCCCATATCGGCTGAGGCATGAACGATCCTTACCACGATTAACGTTCTCATCTTCTCTACTTTCGTTGAATCTTCTTTACACAGTCGATCTTCCGGCGGGGTGGGTTCGGGCTTTTGTTTATGCCTGTTCTAAAACTTCAGCACTCTGCTTTTTCGATGGGGTCGATCCAGTATGTTGAGGTGCGACCCGAATCGTATACAGCAATCCATTTTGCTTGACCATTTCGCATGATGCCGAGATATTTGACCGAAATTATTTGTTTAGAATGCTGATTTGACACTCTCTCTCTTTTGTTGCTGATAGGAACTGACCACTTATTAAGGTTTTTGCTACGTTCGCGTTTCACGGGAATTCTTCCGATTCTAAATTTCATACAACGGTGACATCCCCTTAATCAAGATAAACCTTTCGGTGCGGGGGGCTTTGGGACAAAATTCACCGATGCCCCTGCCTTGCGCCAGTCAGGCACCAAGTCTCTACATGATCTTAAAGATTCAAACAGCGTAATCGATAAAGTGGCTGCACCAAATCGGCACTTTGCCATCGAATTGACCGTTTCAGAATGCTTTAGCATCGCCGAATGCATGGCAAAGAACCTGTTACATCCTTCCAACCATCACTTAACAGGAGTCTCATTTATATCGAGTCAGGTCACATATATTTTGCATGGAGCAACCGTCCCAGAAATCGGATCTGTCCCGGATATATCATGACGCGGGCGGCATCATCAACTCGGTATTCGGCGAGGTCGAGAAGGTCGTCGTTGGTCAGAAGGATACTGTAGAACACCTGTTGATAGCGATACTGAGTAACGGACATGCGCTTGTGGAGAGTAACCCGGGGCTGGGGAAGACGCTCATGATCAGCACACTCTCAAAGGTTATGGACCTGTCGTTCAGCCGGATCCAGTGCACCCCTGATCTGATGCCATCTGACATCACCGGCACGTTCATGGTGGAAGAACACGCCGGAGAAAAACGATTTCGATTCGAGCGCGGTCCGGTCTTCGCTAACATCGTGCTCGCAGA
>DTYY01000155.1 GCA_012961645.1 Methanosarcinales archaeon
ATAAAGAGCGGAAATCATTTTTGTCTGGAGGATGAGGGTATGCAACAATTGATGTTTACACATCTTTGAAATTGGATGATGGATGATCACCCCGACCTCTCCTTAATCCCGATTGCAAGCTTCAGGAGTGCGGGAGAGATGAGAACCGAGACCGCAACCATCAGAACGATCGCTGAGAAGACCTCACCATCGATTATGCCCATGCCTCTCCCGATCGATATAACCACGAGTTCAATGCCTGCTCTCGGCATCACAC
The DNA here is from genome assembly GCA_012961645.1 of Methanosarcinales archaeon. Lineage (GTDB taxonomy): Archaea > Halobacteriota > Methanosarcinia > Methanosarcinales > Methanogasteraceae > Methanogaster_D. The sequence continues at coordinate 257 of DTYY01000155.1, forward strand.
CAATACCAAAGATCAGACTCTCGTTTGGATCAAAGCCAACGACTCTTGCCCCGACGAACCCTCCTATCAGCTTCCCAGAGAGCGCCATTATGATCACGAGGAGTGAAAAGAGCCCGGCTCCCTCTATCGCGCCGAAGTCAACCGAGAGTCCGATGAAAGCAAAGAAGATCGGTACGAATATCCCGTAAGCGACTCCGGAAACCTTGCTCTGCACATCCTCGATCTTTGCGAGCGGCACACCCGAGAGGGCTGCCCCGCCGATGAATGCTCCGATCACTGCGTGCAGACCAAATGCCTCGGCAAGGTATGCTGAGAATAGACCGATCATGATTGTGAATGTAAAGATCGATTCCCTGACATGCATCCTGTGAACGTACAGAAAGAGCACGGGAAAGACCTTCCACCCGAGGATGATCATGATGATTATAAAAGAGATTATCCTTGCTGCGATTATGAGTAAATGCATGCCGGATGACATCTGATGATCCGATGCTATGGATACCACCACCGAGAGCATGAATATCCCGATCAGGTCGTCGAGGATTGCAGATGCAAGCATCGTCGAACCGACTTTCGTTGAGAGATAATCGAGATCGATCAACGTCCTCACTGACACGCCGATGCTCGTTATGCTGAATGCGACCCCCATGAAGAGACGTGTCATAAATTGAAACCCGAATGTCGAGCCGAGCATGAACCCGAAACCGAATGCGACCAGTACCTGAGATATGGTTGGTACGAGTGCCATCTTAGATGCACTTTTCAGTTCCTGCAGATTGATCTCTTTGTAACCGGCTGTGAACAACAGAAAAATAGCTCCCAGCTCGCTCATGAAGAGTAACGCATCGCTATCAGGACGGATAAAGAATATTCCGAAGAAGATGCCTGCTGCAATCTCGCCGAGAACACCTGGAAACCCTGCTCGTTCGATAACTTCTCCGAATATCTTTGCCAGAAGTAGGATCAGAAGAAGCTGGAGAAGTACATGCATTATGAATAGTCTCTTCTTTTGCAGATTTCGTTTACTATGTCTCTCTTTGAGAGAATGCCGACGAGTCTTCCTTCCTCGACGACGCAGATGCGGGAGACGTGGTGTTTCAGCATCAGATCAGCGGTCTCCAATAGACAGGTATGCGGGGAAACGGTTACCGGGTAGGGCATCATGATTCCTCGTGCGTCATCACCAAGCGATCGCACGACAGATAGATGTGTGTGGCTGGATGCCGGAATCCGGTGAAAGAGCAGAACCGCCAGAACGAGATCCTCGCTGATGATTCCCACCAGTTCACCGGTATCTGCCACAACAGGATAGCTGTGATAGTGGTATCTCGAAAAGAGTTCCAGCACACGATCGATGGTGGCATCTTCCTGGACCGTCACAACATCCCCTGTCATGATCTCGGCTACACTAACCTTCGCGTAATCTACTACCATGGTATCATTGGATCGCTGTGGTTCTACTTAATGTCTTGTGGCGGTGCGCAGTAAACCTTAAGTACAATGTACGAATATGAACATTATTGTACAAAGTTATACAGTGATTACACGGTGAACACCCATGATCGAACTATACCCCTCCGAACCCGAATACAGAGACGCGGTCAGATCCCTGAAACTGCCCGCGATCGTGCAACTGACCGCAAAGACAGAGGCGAAATGCACGCCGCTTGACCTGTACGCGTCGCTCAGATCACATAACCGGGAATACTCCTACCTACTTGAGTCGGTTGAGAAGGAGAGGCATCATGCAAGGTTTTCGTTCGTGGGATCGGACCCGGACGCGGTTGTTACAGTAAGAGACCACAAAATCTCGTTTGAATACCGATTAGAAACCCCAATCACAAGGCATATCGCATCCAGCCTCTCAGAGGTCTGCGATGACGATGATGGCGAGATACGCCCGGAATACGACGTTCTGGATGCATTAAAACCGATCATCCCGGATGCAGGATTTCTGCGTCGAAAGACGTTTGACAGGCAGGTATTTCTCGGCGGTGCGATCGGATATTGCGGATACGACATCGTGTACGACTGCTGGCTGGACATAAAGCGGCGCAAGAGCGCGGCAACGCCGGACGCCCAGTTTCTGATCACCTCGCATACGATTGTATTCGATCATCTGACAGGAGAAATTTATATCGTGCTAACTCCATTCGTAGAGGACTTATCCGGTGAATATCTCACAAAAACATATCGACAGGCAGAATCCGATGCGGCAAGTCTCATCTCAGTCATCGAAGATGCAGAGAATGCGGTTGTATCCGGCAGGAATCGAGAGGGACATGAGAGAAGAGGCGAGATGATCGCGAACACGAATCGGGACGTGTACGAGGCGATGGTGAGAAGAGCGAAACAGCACATCATCGATGGTGATATCTTTCAGGTTGTGCTATCCAGACGTTACGAGGGTGTAAACAGCTATGACCCGGTGGAACTGTACAGGATGCTGCGGGAGGTCAATCCAAGCCCTTATATGTATCTGTTTGATTTCGATGGGGTTGGAATAGTGGGAGCAAGCCCTGAAACGCTCTTTACGGTCCACAATCGGAAGTTGATCACCAATCCGATCGCAGGTACATGCCCGCGGGGTAAGACCGATGAGGAAGACGCAGAACTCGCCAAAAAGCTGCTTAGTGATGAAAAGGAGCAGGCAGAGCACGTTATGCTCGTTGATCTCGGCAGAAATGATGTTCGGATGGTATCAAAACCAGGATCGGTCAAAGTCGAGGATTTCATGACCGTTCGGAAGTATTCGCATCTCCAGCACATCGAGAGCACAGTCACAGGAATGCTGCGTGATGATTCGGATGCTTTTGATGCGACGCGAGCGATCTTTCCTGCGGGCACGCTCTCAGGTGCGCCGAAGATCCGTGCGATGGAGATCATCGATGCGCTCGAGAAGGACGCCCGCGGGATTTACGGCGGTGGAGTTGGATATTACACATGGAACGGGGATGCTGACTTTGCGATCGTGATAAGGACGATTGTTCTTGACGGAAACAGGATGTTTATTCAGGCAGGGGCTGGGATTGTTGCTGACTCTGATCCCACGTATGAATATCTGGAGACCGAGCGCAAGATGGCTGCGATGATGAAGGTGATCGAATGAAGATACTGTTCGTGAACAACAAGGATTCATTCGTCTGGAATCTTGTCGAGTATGTCTCGATCTTCGAGCCGGACACGATCGTCGTTCCGAACACGATAACGCTTGACGAGGTCAGGAGAATCGACCCTGACGGGATCGTGATCTCGCCTGGCCCTGGAAATCCGAATGATCCGAAGGATATCGGCTCATGCATCGAGATCATCCGCGAATCCAGTGTTCCGCTACTCGGTGTCTGTCTTGGCTGTCAGGCGATCAATATCACGTTCGGCGGCACGGTCGGGCATGCGTCTGTGGGTCCGGTTCACGGGAAGGCTTCTGATATTTATCATGATGGTGTGGGCATCTATGAAGGGCTTCCGAATCCGTTTACGGGTGGCAGGTACCATTCACTTGCCGTGGACATGGTGTCGCATGACGTTCTGGTTGTCGCACAAAGCCCTGATGGTGTTGTCATGGGGATCAGGCACAAAAAGCGTCCGATCGAGGGTGTGCAGTTCCATCCAGAGTCGGTGCTGACGCCGGACGGGCTCGGGATGATCGAGAGGTGGGTGGGAGTGGTGTAGGATGATTAGGGCTTTGGGACGAAATTCACGTATACCCCTTGCCTGCGCCAGTGCGGCACCACGTCGCCCA
>DTYY01000156.1 GCA_012961645.1 Methanosarcinales archaeon
CAGGTAGAGGTAGACCGAGTCGTGGACATCCTCTGGAAAGAACCGCTTCCGATATCGATCAGACCTGATATAAGCATAGATCAGGTCACTGCGTTCTGCAAGTTCCTTTTCGAGTGATCCTTTCATGCCGATCTCTTAATACTTGCCCTATGAACCAAGAACCAGTTCCTCCCCGTTTCTGAGCAGATGAATCGTGTTTCCGAGCACGTATCCGGCATCTTCAGCCATCTCGATGTATGAACTGTGCATAACGATGTTGCCGTGCGCCGGAATCACGTATTCAGGGTTTATCATGCGCAATAATTCCCAGTGATCCTCCTTACAGGCATGCCCTGACACATGGATGCCGTCATAGATGCGGCTTCCACGCATCTTCAATTTTGTCTCGATGGCGTGCCGATTCGCAAGCGTTCCGGGTGTTGGTATAGGGTTTGCTGAGAATATGATCTTATCTCCCTTTTCGATCTTGTATCCCGTGTTATCCATCGAGATTCGGTCAAGCACCGCGCCTGGTTCGCCCTGATGGCCGGTCACGATTGGAAGATACTTCTCCTTCCCCTCGGATGCGATTCTTGCGAGCGCTTCATCTATGCTCTTTCTCGCGCCGTATATCTCCAGACTCTCTGGAAACTTAACATATCCCATTTTTTTTGCCAGTTTTACATACTTATCCATTGATCTGCCCATAAGTACCGGAATCCTCCCCATCTTCTCTGCAGCCTTGATGATCGAATCGATTCTTGCGATATGCGATGAAAAAGTGGTCACAATAACTCCTGATTCGGTCTCCTCTGTACCTATCAACACGTCATGTAGCAGGTCCTTTGCGATGCGCTCTGATGGCGTCTTTCCTGGAACGGCTGCATTGGTGCTCTCTGTGATCAGCAGTGACACGCCTTCCTTGCCGAGTTGTTTGAGTCGCTGGATATTCGGCGGCAAGCCCAGCGTCGGTGTCCGGTCCATCTTGAAATCGTTGCCATATAGAATGATGCCCCCGGGCGTGTGCAAAGCAACAAACACGCAGTCTACGGTGCTGTGCTGCACCCCGATGAATTCCATGGAAATTTTTGGCGAAATCTCTCTCGTATCGCCTGCATTCATCTCAATCAGTTCATTTTCTGCGCTGAACTTGCGTTCAGACTTGATCAGCTGTTTGATCAAACCTATCGTGTAAGGCGTTGCGATGACTGGTGCACGGTACCGATGTGCCAGCTTCGAGATCGCGCCGATGTGATCGAGGTGTCCGTGTGTGCAGACGATCGCACGAACCGTGCCAGGCACCTCTTTCATTACAGTATCGTCAGGTATCGCACCCATCTTGATCAGGTCGAGAGAGTGCATCAGTTCGATCTCCACATCCTCGTGGATCTGTATCCGGTCGAGGCGAAGACCCATATCAAAAATAACGATGTCATCACCGACATGTACCGCTGTCATATTTCTACCCATCTCATTGTATCCGCCTACGGCAACAATTCCGATGTCGTCCATTATATTCCTCCGTATGAAAATATCAGTATCATAGTCATAGAATCGGTGTGGATGTGAGATATATTTAATGATGTGGTGGAATCAAGCATCTCCGAATCCATATAAACTTATAGATTCTGTGGGATCTATAGGTTTAACAACCCTTCCCCGAGAGCACGGTGAAAGTGACCCACCCTATCGCCA
>DTYY01000157.1 GCA_012961645.1 Methanosarcinales archaeon
TGGAGGATGAGGGTATGCAACAATTGATGAGTAAGTAAAAAGATTCAAATCGGCACAACGTCCCCTTCCAGTTCAAGCAGACGCCGTTTCAGATCGACACCGAGCACATACCCACCGATCCCGCTTTTTGCAACCACCCTGTGACAGGGGATCACGATCGGCGCGGGATTCTTCCGAAGAGCATTCCCAACAGCCCGCGCGGCTTTCGGGCGTCCGATCGCCCGGGCAAGCTTTGAATAGGTGATCATCGAGCCGTAACCGATTTTTCTCGTCTCGCAGAGGACTCTCTGCTCAAAATCGGTGAGATGCGACAGATCGACCCCATACCCTGAGAAATCCACGACCTCTCCGTCGAGATACCTGATCAGATCATCGATCAGATCAAACGATGCGCATGAAACCAAAGACATTAGCCATGGCTCATAATATCACACAGATCGTCTGCGAACCGGAACATGTTCTCATGGGTCAGATGCGGCATGATCACCAGACGGAGCGCATGTGGATCGCGGGTGATCGATGCTTCCCATCCGCGTTCTTTGAGTTTACTGCGCACCGAATCGGCATCAGGCACATCGAGCACAAGTACATTCATCACCGGCTCGATCACCGGCTCGATGCCTGCTTCACGAACCCGATCGAGCAGCCCGCGCGTAAGTTCCATGCACCGCTGCACGATCCGTTCGTAGCCTTCTCTGCCGAGATGCCGGAGCACGGCGTAAGTCGCTGCCACCGAAGCCCCGCTTCTGGTTCCTGAGAGGGTCTGCTGGGCAGTAACCGAGAGATACGGTGTATCTACCGATAAACGGTCCATATACGAATGATCTCTGAACAAAAGCCCGCCGGCCGGGATCGTTGAGAAGCTCATCTTGTGCGGGTCGGCAGCGACTGATGTGACGCCAGGAAGCGCAAAGTCAAATTCATACTTCTCCGGAAGAAAAGGGATCACAAACCCACCGAATGCGGCATCGACATGCAAAAACAGATTTGCTGCCAGAGCAAGGTCTGAAAGATCTTTTATGGGATCTATCTGTCCGAATTCCGTAGTTCCTGCGATTCCAACTATGCCAATCGTATTATCATCGATCAAATCCTCGACCAATGATATATCAACTCTGAAATCAGGATCAAGGTCTGCTTTCTTCACTTTGACCCTGAGAATGTCTGCAATCTTGTCGAATGAAAAATGGGCTGATGCAGGGACGATGATATTTGGCTCGCGTACACCTCGAGCATTCCTGATCGCATGGATCGCCTGAATATTCGATTCAGTGCCGCCTGTGGTGATATAACCATGCGCTTCAGGGTTGTTGTACAGTAACCCGAGCATCCGCACCACCTCGCGCTCGATCCACGCGGTCCCGGCGAAGAGCCCGGGATCGCCAAGATTCGCTTCGATAAACCGCTGGTGCGCTCTTACTGCGATGGGGTGTGGGTATGTACACATCGAGCTTAAAATGCGCTCGTAAGGCGTATCCCTGCCTTTTAATTCATCCAGTATCGATTCGACGGTTTCCTCATCTGCTCCGTGTGCGTTCATGTCAAGCCCCGTCCATAGCCATACAGTGGTATGTAGATTTATAGTGATTGGGGTTAATGGGAAATAAAGCGATGGTTCACGAAAGAAATAACAGAGAGATGATACATAGACGATGACAGGGCGATACTATGAATATAAGTAAAACAATATTTATCTTGCTGATGCTTGTCGCATGTGGCGTATGCGGGTGCATCGACATCGCGCCAACCGATGCGCCGCAAGCAGCAGAAGGGGGTGCAGATGGCGGTGGGATCGTATGGTATTCGTATGAGGATGGGATGAAGATCGCGCAGGAGCAGAAGAAGCCAGTGATGATCTATGTGTATACCGGCTGGTGCGGGGGGTGCAAGAAATTGAACCGGGTAGTATACGTAGATCTGGATGTGATCGAGTTGTCAGATGATTTTGTATGCATAAAGATCGATGCTGATCGGCATAGGGATCTTGCGGCGAAGTATAACCCGCGTGGCTATGTGCCAACGATTGTATTCCTGCGTGCGGACGATACTGTTGTGCATGGTTTCATCGGCTATAAGGGACCGGATGAATTCATGAAGGAGATGATGGTTGCACTGAGCAAGGTATGACAAAACCAGCTTGGCGATTGAGGGCTTGAGGATCAAGGATTGGGGGCGTGAATGATCGAGGTCATCGGCATCGGTGCACTGAATATGGACAGACTCTACCTCGTCGAGCACATCGCAGAGCCGGGCGAGGAGGTCAGGATCGATACGGTCAGCGAGCAGCCAGGTGGCTCTGCTGCGAACACCATCGTAGGTCTTGCCAGACTCGGCATACATACCGGCTTCATCGGGCGGGTCGGTGATGACGCCGATGGCGCATGTGTGCGCCTGGAGATGGAGAGGGAGGGAGTGGACACCGGGGGAATCGAGACAGTACCTGGTAGAACCGGTATCGCGATCGTGCTTGTTGATGGGCGCGGCGAGCGCTCCATGTATGTATATCCTGGTGTGAACGACGAGCTCTGCATGACGCCAGAGAACATGTCTTACGCAAAGAGCGCGAAATACCTGCATTTATCATCCTTTGCAGGGGAAGATCAATTTGAGATGCAAAAAGGTATTCTGGACAAGTTGGAATCGAAAATATCCTTTGCTCCAGGGATGCTCTATGCACAGAAAGGCATCGATGCACTGCAAGCGATCATCAGACAGACCGAGATAATCTTCCTGAACCATGATGAGATCGAGATGCTGACAGGGTCTGGTTACAGGGACGGCGCAGAGAAGCTGAATAAAGCCGGTGCAGCGATTGTTGTCGTGACGCTCGGAAGAGACGGCTGCTACATCCGCACACCGGACTCGGAGACTGTCGTTCCAGGGTACGGCGCAAGGGTTGTTGACACGACAGGGGCAGGGGATGCATTCTCTGCCGGGTTTCTGTGCGGGCGTCTGAATGGCAGACCGCTTGGCGAGTGCGGGCGCCTTGGAAACCGGGTTGCTTCGATGTGTGTAGAAGCGGTTGGTGCAAGAGCAGGGCTTCCCGGAGCAGAGGTGTGCTAAAAATCGAAATTGTGGCGTACCATCACTATCGCACCAGCACGTCCCCGTTCATGGTTATACCGATCTCGAAATTAACCACCACCACCCTGTGCCGTATCCGCTCCCCTGCAAGTTCCCGGATTCTTGATGCGAGCGCAATACCGTCATAACGCACATGCACATCCGCATCCCCTGCATCCGCCTTCGAATAGATCGTTCCGATCAGGTCATCGAGACGGGTACCCTCACTAACCTCGAACCAGATAGGTGCATTAAGCATCTTGACAAATTTTAGGGTGTTTTCAGCCCGTTTGATATTCTTGCGTGCCGTTTTTTCAATGGCAGAGATGTTCTGCTTCGTCGTGCCCAGTTCGGCAGCGATCTCCTCCTGAGAGTGACCGTCATTCCGCAGTCTCAGTATCTGCATCTGCCGTTCTGTGAGTGTTGTGTCGCTTACTGCCATCGATGGTCTCTATACCGGACATGGCATATCAAAGTATGGGGTTGAAGCGACTTTTTTTTGAAACAAAAAAA
>DTYY01000158.1 GCA_012961645.1 Methanosarcinales archaeon
CGGGATACGGTGTGCTTCTCCATATACTCAGACATATCGATCCTCACCATGTTGCTCTCGGAATCGAATAGCGACGCAGCAAGTGCTTTGGAAAGTTCGGTCTTACCGACGCCTGTCGGACCAAGGAATATGAAGCTTCCGATAGGGCGATCAGGGTCAGCAATCCCTGCACGAGCCCTGAGTATCGCATCTGATACAGCCTTTACAGCCTCATCCTGCCCGACAACTCGTTTATGCAGCTCATCCGGAAGATCGAGGAGCTTCTCTCGCTCTCCCTGCATCATCTTGCTAACAGGTATGTGCGTCCATCTGCTCACGATCGCTGCGATGTCGTCCTCATCCACCTCTTCCTTGAGGAGCATGGACGTCGTCTGTTTCGCTTGCAGCCGCTTTTCCTCTTCCGCAAGCTCCTTTTCAAGGGCAGGAAGCTTCCCGTGCCTCAGTTCTGCAGCCCGTCCCAGATCATACTCCCGCTCGGCAAGCTCGATTTTGACCTTCACATCCTCGATCTCCCGCTTGACCTCCCGCATCCGTCCTATCGCATCCTTCTCTGCCTGCCACTGTGCCTGCATGCTGTCAGAATCACTCTTAAGGTCTGCAAGTTCTCGCTCCAGGTTTTCGAGTCGCTCCTTTGACGCAGGATCACTCTCTTTCTTAAGTGCCTCACGTTCGATCTCAAGCTGCATGATCCGACGCCTGATCTCATCCAGTTCGGTTGGCATGCTGTCGATCTCTGTCCTGATCCTTGCTGCTGCCTCATCCACAAGATCGATCGCCTTATCAGGAAGAAATCGATCCGATATGTACCGGTTGCTCAAGACCGCCGCCGAAACGAGTGCAGCATCCTTGATCCGGACGCCGTGATGAACCTCATAGCGCTCTTTTAAGCCCCTCAGAATCGAGATCGTGTCTGCAACATCAGGTTCGTCTATCAAGACCTGCTGAAACCTTCGTTCGAGCGCAGCATCCTTCTCGATGTATTTCCGGTACTCGTTTAAGGTCGTTGCCCCGATGCAGTGGAGTTCGCCTCTTGCAAGCATAGGCTTCATCAGGTTGCTCGCATCCATCGAACCCTCGGCAGCGCCGGCGCCTACAACGGTGTGCAGTTCATCAATAAACAGGATGACCTCTCCTTCGGAGTCAGCAATCTCTTTTAAAACCGCTTTCAATCGCTCCTCAAACTCACCTCTGAACTTTGCGCCAGCAACAAGCGCACCCATATCAAGCGCTATGATGCTCTTACTCTTCAAGCCCTCAGGAACATCCTGATTCGCGATTCTCTGGGATAACCCCTCGACGATCGCGGTCTTACCAACACCAGCCTCACCGATCATCACAGGATTGTTCTTACGTCGTCTTGAGAGGATCTCAATCGCCCTTCTGATCTCCTCGTCCCTTCCGATGACCGGATCGAGTTTTCCTTCCCGTGCAAGCGCGGTCATGTCGATCCCGTACTGCTGCAGAGCCTGGTATGTTGATTCTGGAGATGGTGATGTTACCCGGTGGCTCCCCCTGACCTCGCTGAGAGCATCGAGCAGCCCATCCCTTGTTACGCCTGACTCTCGAAGTATTCTTCCGCATGCGCCTTCCGAGTCGATTAATGCAATCAAAATGTGTTCCACGCTTATATAGTCGTCCTTCATCTTTTTTGCAGCCTTTTCTGCTGAGATGAGCGCGCTGTTCAGTCGTGAGGTGATGTGGATATCGGTTATGCCTGATACCTGCGGCTGTTCATCGAGGTGCTGCTCAAGTTTCTCTATCAGTAGTTCGGGCGATGCGTCCATCTTTGCAAGGATTCTTGGGGCGAGCCCGTCTTCCTGCCGCATTAGCGCAAGCAGAAGGTGTTCACAGTCGATATATTGATGATTGTGATCAGTTGCAATCGTCTGGCTGTTCTGCAGCGCTTCCTGTGCCTTCAGTGTGAATCTATCGAGTTGCATAACGACACCTTGCCCCCATCAGAGATTAAACATTCGGATTTGTTAGCTCCCACCGGTTTCACCTGATTTTACCTGCCACAGACACAGGATACCTTTAAGTACATCTATCTGTCAAGCATATCGTAATGCTCATTCAAAGGAGATTTTATTAAATGGGAAATCGACCGCTCGATACATTGAATGATGTGCTGGATATGCCAGTCCTGGTCCGATTGAAAGGTACCCGTGAATTTCGCGGGACACTGCAGGGTTATGATATTCACATGAATCTCACGCTCACTGATGCAGAAGAACTCGTTGATGGTGAGGCGGTGCGCCGCATCGGAACTGTTATTGTTCGCGGCGACAATGTGGTATATGTTTCCCCCTGAGGTGATAAAAATGTCGAAAGGAACGCCCTCGATGGGCAAACGTCAGAAGAAGACGCATATACGGTGCAGGCGGTGCGGTAGCGTCTCATATCACAAGAGAAATAAGGTCTGCGTAGCATGTGGATTCGGTAAATCGAGAAAGATGCGGGATTACAGGTGGAAAGAGAAAGGACGATCAGGGTAGCGGGGTAGTGGCTTAATTGGGGTGGATCGTCACTTTATGGAATTGAGTCGTCAAAGTGCTATAAACTACCAAAAACCGATCAATTTGGTGATTTTATTTGAATGAAGCATGTGGGGTGGTTGGTGCATCATTTA
>DTYY01000159.1 GCA_012961645.1 Methanosarcinales archaeon
AGGGGGACGTATTTGAGATAACGGCGGTGCCGTTCCACAAACCGGATGGTAGCCAGCTGGTCATAGTGATTGTAAACGAGATGACCGAGCAGAAAAAACTTGAGCGGATGAAGGTAGATTTTATCAACGTGGTCGCTCATGAGATGCGCACGCCGCTTGCAGCTGTTATCGGGTTCAATGATCTGCTTGGAGCCCGCTGTGCGAATCTCACCGATTGGCAGAAGCGTTATATTGAAAATATAAAAATCAATGCAGATAAACTCAAGCAGCTGATCGGCGACATGCTTGACCTTGCACACCTTGATGCCGGTATATTGAAGCTCGACTACACGCCGGTGCGGTTGCACGAGGTCGCAACCGAGGTTCTTGTACGACATCAGGCATTGATCGCCGAGAAGAACCAGATGGTTGACTTGGATATTTCGATGTCGATGGCAATCGATTGTGATCGTCAGAAGGTTACACGCGTCATGGATAACATTGTGTTTAATGCGATTTACTACACGGAAATCAACGGAAATATCCGGATTTCCGCCGATGACCGCGAAAATGTTGTCCTTGTATCAGTCGTTGATGATGGTGTCGGAATCCCAGAGCAGGATCTGACAAGAATCTTTGATCGCTTCTTTATGGTGGATGCAACGCTTACCAGACGCTGTGACAGAATCGGGATTGGGCTCACGCTCGCAAAGGGGTACATACAGCTGCACGGTGGTGAGATATGGGCAGAGAGCGAGCTTGGCAAAGGGAGTGAATTGCATTTCACGTTGCCAAAATGCGTAAGTAGGTGATGGTTAATAAGAATAAACATTTAGGCAAGATACTTTGCATGCATCGCCCCTCTGTGGACGCTGATGTGGGATTTCTGGTGAGGTGGGCTTGAAGTGCAACAAAACAACGCCGTTTTTTCAGGAAATCTCATGCCAAAGGTCTATTGCACCAAACATCTGGTCGCCCATCTGGCGTTAAAACCCTTTCTGATGATTTTAACACCGGTCTTTCGGTTTTTGGTATCCCTGAAAATCCGGATTCAGGCATATCCAGTCTTCTGAATCTTCTCCAGCTTTAGCGCATCCCGAAGTAATACATCAACACGGGCAGCAGAATCACACCCATCGCATGGCTCTTCCGGATGCCCATGTAATAGGGGAGCATTCCGATCGGTATTGCGGTCAGGAAGACTGCGAGCCCGAATGTGCCGTTGAACGCAATGACCATCAGAACAAGCCCGATAAGGATTGCTGCGCATAATTTCTGGTAATTGACGTGTGCCAGCGCGGATGGGGCAAAATCCCCGATTGATATCGTGATGATGTATGATGCAATCGAAACAAATGCGATAACGATCAGAAAAAGCAGAACGGTGTGCGCATCCAGTGTCCTGCCAACCAGATCCCTTACCGCGATCATTGCCCCACTTCGCGGATATCCGATAACAGAGAGCGCAATCAAACTAAAAACAGCGTTCGAGGTGTTTGCACCGGAGACCGAGACGATGAACTCCATCGCCCTTATCCGGTGGTGCTCGAGCCTTCCTCTGATCGCAAATCGTGCGAGTACCGTTGCGATCGCTGAAGAGACTCCGGGAAGCCACGCAACGATCGATCCGGCGATGCTTCCGACTGCAATTCCACGCAGCACCCATTTCGATCGCAGATCTGGCGAACTCCGGCGCTGCGCTGGCATGCTCGATTTTGTGAGTATGCTGATCAGGAGCACGGATGCTCCGAAGAGTCCTGTTAAGAGCGAGAGAAGGATCGATGGCGAACATGATGAGCCGAACGAACCAAACCTGAAATATGGCTGCATCAGATGTGCATTTTCAAATGCAATTGATCCGAGGGCTCCGGACATGAGAATAACGATCATTGCACGGAATTTGTATTTTAAGTGCACAAGAGATCCCTGTCCCTCGATATATCTTCCTGATTCGGTGAGAATCATGAGTGCAACGATCGCCAGCAGAATCCAGCCCATATTATCACGTATGTATTCGTAGTAGTGTCCGAAAAACAATATGAGCGGAATTGCAAGCAACAACGACACGATGATCGATCCTGCGCTGCCGATCGCCGATAATCTGACTGCTGCTGCGCCCATACCGTCGAGCAGCATGTCGTGACCCGGCAGCACTGCAAGAGCCGTATCAGCGTCGGGCGCACCAAGATAGACTGCCGGAATGATGTTTAGGAAGGTATGTGTGATCGAGTTTGCAAGAATGATGACGGCGATCTCGGTATTTGAGAATCCAAGGTCTGAGATGACGGGTGAGGACGCAAGCAGGATCAGTGCGAAGTTGTTTGTATGTATGCCCGGGACGAGTCCGCTGATGACGCCAAGAGCAAAGCCGATGAGTATCGAGAGTGCCAGCAGGAATGGTTCGGGCATGATGTAGTGATGATTGGCGGGTGTTAATAGTGTTTTCGAAACGTTTCGTTGATCCTGTCTGCATCCATGCCATTCGCCGGTAATTGCGTCTGCGATCTCTCCGAATGGTTGCGCGGCGGAGTCGGCAAAGGAGTCACCATTCCATGATAGCGATTCCAGGAGATTACGGGTGCAAACGACCATGATGGCAGAATAGAAGACCGTATGGAGAATTTTTGAGTAAGGAGCGTTTAAGGATATGGGGATGAAAAACGGTCTCTTGTGGAAACATACGTAAACTCACATACTTCTGCACTTTGTATTATCGGTGCAGTTGACAATAGCCAGCACTGTTCACTTGGGTTTTTGCCGGGGATTTGTGGCGGGAAGGAGGGCACGGGCAGATTTTTTGCGGTTTTATGCCCCGGGACGCACAAGTAATGTTTGCATCATCACAATTTTTTTTATTTTTTTCGTTTTACGAAAGGATTTTTCGATCATGCCAGAACCACGCATATTTCCCAACACCGCACACAACAGAGCGAATCCTTTATATACGTCATAATGGTAATGAGGCTATTGTAAACAATCTCAAGGAGCGAGATGATGACAAAAATACTGCATGTGCAAACTGTGTTAACTGAAGACGACCTCGAAGCTCTCAAGGAGAAGACTGGTGAGAAGACGACCAAGGACGCTATTACAACAGCGGTTGAACATTATCTCGACTGCCCGTATACCGATGCTGGAGATATGTGGGCAGAGAGATTGAAGAAGACCATCCAGCAACGAGCAGAATAATTAGCACAGAATAACCAAGGGGGTTAGTATTATGACAACAAGGACAAGAAGCTTTAGAAAGGAAGAGGAAGCGGTATCGCCGGTCATCGGTGTCATACTGATGGTTGCGATCACCGTGATACTGGCTGCGGTCATCGGAGCATTCGTCTTCGGTATGGGCGGCAGCCTGAAGAAGACGTACAACGTGGGTGTGACTGCGACGCAGACAGGTTCAACAACTGTCGATGTTACGTTCCAGGGTGGACCGGATGCTGATCTGGTATCGTTTCTGAATGTAAGTATAGATGGTACAGCATTCTATAATGACGCTGCAGCCGGCAATGGCGATATAAGTACAACTGTGTCTGCTTACGGTACATTCGGTACGAGTATAACTACAGGACAGATGATAACAATTGATAACGCCGTTATCAGCAGTGGCAGAGATCATGTTGTAGCTACTGCTGAGTTTGCAGATGGTAGCAAACAGGTCGTCCTCGACACCTACGTGTGATTCAAGACCGCCCGCCGGATACCAGGCGAACGCATGTGGATATGCGGCGCCCTCGGGTCCGGCTCGCGCTTTTTCTTTTTTTGCTTCCGCCGGATACAACGACTGAAAGACAGATCGAGGCGGGCGAGAAGCCGTGTCCGTTCATGGTCGGTTGGCTGGATCGCATTTGGATATGAGCAACTAACACAGTATTCCGCTATCCTTTAATGCGCTCTTTATCACGCCCAACTCACTCTCAATCTCCCCAAATTTTCGATCCATATAACTCTTCATATCCTCTCTCAAACCTCTAATCTCCCCAATGATCACATCCTGCTTCTCGAGCATAGCATCCTGCTTCTCGAGCATAGCATCCTGCTTCTCGAGCATAGCATCCTGCTTCTCGAGCATAGC
>DTYY01000160.1 GCA_012961645.1 Methanosarcinales archaeon
CGGGCTTATGTTTTGTTAGGTCATACGTGTTTTGGGTCGACTGGCAGCGATTTTTCGGTTATGTTTGAAAGTCAAGTTGATAGGGGGCTTGCAGTGATCGATCGGAAGAAGTGCACCCTGTGCGGGACATGCGTTGAGGTGTGCCCGAGAAGCGCGATCGTGAGGCTGTGAAGTGTTTTTGCTTCTATATAGAACCATGGGGCATACTGTAGCCATTCCAAAATACGAAGAAACCCCTGCCACAATCATAAAGAAGAACACGAAAACAGTCGGGATGACAAGAGATGAATACATTTCTATTTTGAAAATGATATGATAAAAGCCCCCGCCATGCACACCGCACAGATGTTTTAACACATTTGAGCACCCAAGTTATCAATCATGAAATACATAATCGTCACTGGTGGGGTCATGAGCGGTCTTGGTAAGGGTATCACCAGCTCATCCATCGGAAGAATCCTGAAGAACATGGGCTACGAGGTAACAGCGATCAAGATCGATCCCTACATCAATATCGATGCCGGAACCATGAATCCTTTCCAGCACGGCGAGGTCTTTGTACTGAAGGACGGGGGCGAGGTTGATCTCGATCTCGGCAACTACGAGCGGTTTCTTGACACCGAACTTACCGGTGACCACAACATCACCACAGGGAAGGTGTACAGAGCGGTGATCGAAAAGGAGCGGCGAGGCGATTACCTTGGAAGCACGGTGCAGATCATCCCGCATGTGACAAATGAGATCAAGGAACGAGTCAGGAGCGTGGCAGAGGCAAGCGGAGCAGATGTATGCTTGATAGAGATCGGTGGCACGGTCGGAGACATCGAGTCGATGCCATTTCTTGAAGCGGCGAGGCAGATGCAGAGAGAGGAGGCATCACACGATCTTGCGCTCGTACATGTGACTCTTGTACCGGTCGACGCGCAAGGAGAGCAGAAGACAAAGCCGACCCAGCACTCGGTAAAGGAACTTCGGGAACTCGGTCTCTATCCAAACATCATCGTTGCACGATGCGCATCCACGCTTCCGGTAGCGGCAAAGGAAAAAATCGCTCTGTTCTGCGATGTTCCGGTGAATGCAGTCATCAGTGCTCCTGATGCCATGGATGTTTACTATGTTCCGCTGATCTTCGAGGAAGAAGGGCTATCTGATTATCTAATGGACAAACTCGAACTGAATGCGAGTGATAGTCAATCCAAATGGAAAAAACTGGTCAAGCGGATGGAAATGACCGATGAGAGCGGGAATCAAATATCCATCGCCGTTGTCGGGAAATATATCGATCTCAGAGATGCCTACACAAGCATCGGGGAATCGCTCAAGCATGCAGGGATCGCATGCGGCTATAAGGTTGACATCGAATGGATCGACTCAGATAACCTGAACGGCACCCCGGAGCGAGTTCGGGAGTCTCTTCGAGGGTTCGATGGGATACTTGTTCCAGGCGGCTTTGGCGAACGTGGGGTCGAAGGGAAGATTCGCGCGATCGAATATGCCAGAAAGAACGATGTGCCGTTTCTCGGGCTCTGTCTTGGCATGCAGCTTGCGGTGATCGAGTTTGCAAGGAATGTGCTTGGATGGGAGGATGCAAACAGTTCGGAATTCGGGGTTACGGCGCATCCAGTGATCGATCTGCTGCCAGAGCAGCACGACATCCTTGATATGGGTGGAAGCATGCGTCTCGGGAACTATGAGGCGGTGCTTCTCGAGGGGTCACTTGCCCATCAGCTGTACGGCAGTCTGAAGATCGTAGAGCGACACCGGCACCGGTATGAGGTGAATCCGGAGTACATCGATGAGATCGAATCAAAAGGCATGATCTTCTCCGGGAAAAACAGGAACCGGATGGAGATCGCTGAGATTCCTTCATGCAAGTTTTTTATCGGATGCCAGTTCCATCCAGAATTCAAATCAAGGCCTGAAAATCCTGCGCCACTCTTTAAAGGGTTTGTTGAGGCTGCGATCGGGGCGTGAACTGCGGGGGGAAAGTGGAAAAAATGCCCATCACTTTCAATATCCTGAACACTTCCGGATGCATTAGACATGTTGCGAAACAGCCCCCTCCACAAGAATCATACACTCCATCTCTCC
>DTYY01000161.1 GCA_012961645.1 Methanosarcinales archaeon
CCTCGTCCGGACTCATCTTTGCGCCGGTTCCAAGTGTCCGTACCATGATACCCTGTCTTGCTGCAATTTCGTCAAGAACAAGGTCGATCACCTGGGACATTCCGAGATTCCCAAGCTTCACAAATCCAATCTTTACATCACTCATGATGTGTCACCGCGTTCTGTATCAGGGTTATGAGATATAAGAGTATTGATCAGAGTTGCCTCCTGATTGATATTGATACCCAACTCGAAGATCAACAGTTCCTTCCACGACTGTATCTCAACATTGGAACCCAAAAACAGCCGTGATCGGATATACGGCTTTCGGGCAGATCATCTCAGTTCCAGCTTGTTCCACCAGTCCCATTCCTCGACGCCAAAGAACTCTGAGGCTTCATAGATGTCCTCGAACCGGTGGTCGCAGACGAAGTATTCTGGGTCATAGGTGATCATCTCAGCACCAAGGCTTCCCTCCATCGCACTGACCGTTGACTCGATCGCCAGATACTTCCCGCCACGCAGCGGGACGATCACCCACGCATGACCATATCCACCTTCCCAGTCGTCTTTTGTGGCGATCTGTGCGGTGACGTTGTGACATTCGAGTTTCCATTCGATGTATGCAGCCATCTCTGAGCAGTCAAAACTGGAGCACGCATACGGTGTGAAGAAGCCTTTGCCAAGCAGACGCTTCACTTCGTCAGGCGTGTTCTGAAATGGCGTTTTGTTCAGATAATACGGATCAGGGATATCAGCAAGATCGGTTTTTCGAGGAAGAGTCGTATTGAGAGGATCGATTGGATAAGAGGGATCCGGCGCAGGAGATAAAAAATCAGCAGACCCTTTATCACGGGCATCGACATTATCATTGAAACGATCGATATTGTCGTGAAACACCCCTATAGATTCGCTCGCTCTCTTGACATAGTACTGTGAATGCGTGTCATCTCCATCTGCAGCATACCCACATGCCAGATTTAAGTCGGACGTGGATTGATCGATATTTCGTTGAAATGCTTGCAGGATATTTAGTTGAGCTTCATAATACACTCTATCAGACTCGTGGAGCGACGCGTTCCTGACAAGCTCTGCATACGCACCGACCAACGACGAATACGCCTCGTTCTGCGACGCCGTCTGCCCACACTCAACCTGACAGGTTGTATAATTGCGATTGTTAAAGGCGTTGATGGCACGGTTCTGGGTCTCAATCATGATTCCCAGATGATCGAGCGCTACACTCTGTCTTACTGCCAGTTCGATTTGGTGTGAACCGCTTGAAGCCGGTTTTTCGCTCGAATAAATGCAGCCGTTGCAGAGTAATGTGCATAGTAATATCGAGATTACCCCTGAATGTAGGTGTCTGATCATGTTTGTTTGTATGTGGGAGATCTTGCGCGAATCGTGAATCTGCTATGCTTTTCTCGCAGATGACCCTAAATATCTTTTGCAGGTCCTATTGCCCGGAAAAGTATGTGGTTGGTTTAAGCCCCACGCACGAGACTTGCTTCTGAAAATAGAAATGCCACCAATGCAACCATGGGACTCGTGGGCGATTAACGCTTCAAATACGACTAAGTTTGCTGAAAAGTCCATTTCACACTCAAGCCTGATCCTCTCTGCGGTCAGATCGTCCTTCTTCAGTTTCTCAAAGGGGTTTCCCTTTATTTTGCCTATGATTCCCATGGTTTTGTACCTCCTGTATTTTGGTTAATGCGATCTTCGTATGTAACCATATATATCCTTTTAGGTTGTAACTTTGACACTCCCATTACGATGATTCTACACGTCTTTTACAGAGTCACTATAGGATCTCCCCTTCGCTCTGCACCCACCATTCGCTACTAACAATACTGCTGAACGCCAGATGCATGGGCAACCCCCACGCCTCTCCTTGCGCCCATACCTCTGGCACAACCAACGATCGGTGTGCGATTGCAGCAACGGCTGCCGGGATCAGAATTCTCGCAATGAAGACTGTCCCACCTGCAACTTTGCCTGTGATTTTGTCGCAGGGGTTTCAGAGTCTCTTGATATCTTTCGAACCATTCGGGCAGTGCTCACGTTTATGTATCAACCGAGCAATAAGGTTACGCGATATGAGGCGGTGCATCGCGATCGCAAAAAAAGACCTTACAGCTGAGTTCAGGACGAAGCAGATGCTGAACTCGATGCTTGTATTTGCGCTGCTCATCATACTGATTTTCAGCTTTTCGTTCAAGAATTCGATCGGTGATTACGACCAGATCACCGAACTGGCTCCAGGAATTCTCTGGATCACGTTTATATTTGCAGGTATGCTCGGATTGTCCAGATCATTCACGCTTGAGCAGGAAGAGAACTGCATCGAAGGGCTGAGACTCTGCCCTGTTGACCGCAGCGTGATCTATGCCGGAAAGATGCTGTCCAATCTTGTGCTGATGGTGACCATGGAACTCGTCGCCATACCGATATTTATTATTTTATTTAA
>DTYY01000162.1 GCA_012961645.1 Methanosarcinales archaeon
CTCTTCGTTGCAGGCGTCTCTGAGCCGATAGCCTCTCTGAACAGGCATCTCTCTACCTTCTCATTCTTTGATCCTGACATAGAAGGAATGCATTTTCTCGATGTGGGCGATCTATTACTCAGGAGAGAGGATGTCATGGACGTGCTCACCGAAGAGATCGAGTCGATCAAGCCGGACCGGGTGGTCATCGATTCCTTTCTGAATATTGCCGGCAAGGGCTTCATGTACGACTTCGTCAGTTACATGAAACAGAGCGATATCCTGCTCTTCATAACAGATACATTCACACGCGAGGAGATGGACCGGCATTATATCACATCGCTTGTGGACGGTATAATATATCTATCCTCAGATGACGGGCGCAGGTACGTGAGCGCCCTTAAGATGCGCGGGCAGAACATCTCAACAAAGAGGCATTCGTTCAGGTTTACAGATGCCGGCATCAAGGTCTTTCCCAGGATGAAACCAGACGCAATCACCGCTGTCAGCAACAGAAGGATCAGTCTGGGTGTTGGAAGCATCGATCGGATGATGGGTGGGGGCGTATTTGAGGGTGATTCCACGCTTGTTGCCGGCGGACCAGGGACTGGAAAAACCCTTCTTGGTCTGCAGTTCATACATGAGGGTGCAGCGCATGGTAAGAAGGGGTTGATCATCTCCTTTGAGGAGTTTTCGCCTGAAATACTGAGGAATGCCAGGCATTTTGGCTTTGACTTTGAGTCGATGGACGATATGGTCAGGATCATACATGTTTGTAGAACAGATATGATCCCGGATGAGCAGATGCTGCTGATCAAAAATGAACTGAAAGACATTAAAAGAGTGGTTGTAGACGGCTTCTCGAGCTGCATTTCAGTGCATTCGGGATCCACCGAATTCAAGAACTGGCTTCTGACACTCATATCGCTATTCAAAAGCGAAGGAGTGACATCGCTCATCACCTCTGAAATAAGGTCACTTCTCGGTCCATTTGAAATAACAGATCCTGAAATATCGTTTGTTGTGGATAACATCATTCTGATGAAGCATGTTGAAGTAGCAAGCGAGATGAAAAAGGCGATATACGTGATGAAGATGAAGGGTAGCCAGCATGACAGAGAGATAAGGCAGTTCACGATAACCGGAAAGGGAATCGAAGTAGAAGCCAAGTTCAAGAGAAGAGAAGGACTGCTGAGCGGGATTTCCACAGAAGAGTGTGAATAGTTTATTCCGTCGATGTCAGAATCGCATCATTTATCTCTCTGATCGCTAAAACCGCATCGCTGCCAGCATCAAACGACGCCTGCCCGGCAATTTTGGGCAATGTATCTGCCCACACGACGTCAGGGAGAACCAGAAATGTACGTACCCCACGCAAAGGAGACGTGAATAGACCGTGAAAGAGGTTGATGCGGATGACGGCGGTTCCGGGCATCCGGACTCGAATAACAAAAAGACAACCGCATACAAGATTGCAGTCTCAATTCTATTCGGGTTAATCGGGTTTGTCGTCAACTTTCATACCATCAACTTCTCTTTTCCCCCTTATACGGCAACTGTTCTGATAGGACTCCTCTTTCCAATGCTCATAACCCTTACATGGGGCTTTCGATACGGGTTACTATCAGCTTTAGCTGGTGGCTGCCAGTCCATGTGGTGGATATGGGGTCCCAGCAATGGTTATGCAATATTCTTTGTTGTGCCCCCGTTCACGCTATGGATCGTATGGCACGGATATTTTGCCTGCCTGCGCAAGAGACGAGGGGATCATGAGTGGTGGCTAAATAAGTATGTTGTAGAGATTCCATTCCGGATACTCAGCACAATAAATCTATACACACTCGCAAGGTGGGCTATAACGCTCAATCCACCTCCATGTAGCTGGGCTTCCGGCGCAAGCAGCATAATCCCGATGCATTTTACCAACTTCGTGGTCATCAAACAGTTTGTGGTCGGATACATAATCCTGCTCCTGGCTGATGTTTTACTGAACCTCGGATCTGTCAGAAGATTCTTCGGATTGGAGGAGCGAGCCAACCAGACAGACACAGGCCATATCATAAGCGCCTCGATCCTGCTCGGGGTCCTCTTCTGGATTATTGACAGTATCGTCGATTCCCTGATATTTCATAGCGGGAGTTCTTTTCTTGATCTGCTTGCGTTGAAGATCCCTCCGCATGAACTCTATATGAGAACTTTTTTCATTCTCGCCTGTCTGATGGGAGGATTGCTTGCGTCAACGTTACTGCGCAGACAACGCGAGAGCGAAGAGGCACTGCGGAAGCGTGAAGAACAACTGCATGCCATTCTCGACAACGCCAAGATACATATCTGGGCTTTTGATGGGAGGTGGTTCTACCGCAACAGGGAATGGTATCGGTATACCGGACAGGACCCGGCTTTACCCCGCACCATAGAGGGATGGACAGACGTCGTGCATCCCGAGGATCTGGATAGAGCCGTAGAAACGTGGTATAAAGCCTGGAATAGTGAAGGTGTGTATGATGACAATTTCCGATTGCGAAGTGTTGAGGGTGAGTACAGGATATTTCATAGTCACGCAGTTCCTGTGTATGATGAAAACGGCAAATTTAAACACTATCAGGGATACAACATCGACGTCACCGAACACAAACAGGCAGAAGAGGTACTGCATCTCAATGAGTCTCGTCTCGAGGCTTTATTGGAACTTGGTCAGATGACCGAATCATCGCTGGAGCAGATCACAGAATTTACACTTGAGAAGGGAGTTGAACTCACAAAAAGCAAGGTCGGCTACTTCGGATTCGTGAGGGAAGACGAGACTTCTTTTAGCATGTATGCCTGGTCAAAGGCTGCTATGGATGAATGTACCATCGTCGATAAATCGATGCTCTATCCTCTCAAAGGGGGCGGCATCTTGATGGAACCCATACGACAGCGTAAACCAGTCATCATCAACGACTTCTCCGCCCCTGATCCTCGCAAGAAAGGCTTTCCTGATGGGCATGTACAACTATTTCGCTATATGGGCATCCCGGTATTTGACGGTGATAGAATTGTTATAATAGCAGCAGTTGCGAACAAGGAAGCTGAGTATGATGAATCGGATCTCCGCCAGTTGACATTACTGATGAGCGGTTTATGGAGACTTATCCAGCGCAAGCAGGCGGAGGAAGAATTGAAACAAACCGTAGAAGACCTGAAGCGTTCCAATGCCGAACTGGAGCCGTTCGCTTATGTTGCGTCTCATGACCTGCAGGAGCCTCTGCGCATGGTCTCGAGCTATATGCAGCTGTTGGAACGGCGCTACGCTGGCAAACTCGATTCTGATGCTGACGACTTCATCGGTTATGCAGTGGATGGCGCAAACCGCATGCAAGTGCTGATCAGTGACCTGCTGACTTTTTC
>DTYY01000163.1 GCA_012961645.1 Methanosarcinales archaeon
CCGCAACCGAGACCGGAACAATCGAGGTGACAGCGACCGCTGATGGCTACGAAGATGCAGCAACGACCGTAACAGTAGTAGAGGCGGGCACTGCCCCGACCATCATAGACGTGACCCTATCACCAAACGTCATTCTATCAGATGGAGTCGAGAACGCCGCACTTTCGGTTCAGGCAAGTAGCGATGTTGGTATTGCAAGCGTCACTGTGGACCTCTCAGAGATCGGCGGATCGGCTGAGCAGACACTGAATCTGGTAGGAGGAGTGATAGGAGGCGCCGGCACATGGACAACGACGATCAGCACGGATCAGATGGGGACCTTTGATTTGACGGCCACTGTCACAGACGTAAACGGCTATTCGGCTGCCGCAGACGTCACACTGACAGCAGGTCCGAACAAGTATACTCTCCATCTCAAACGGGGATGGAACATGATCTCACTGCCATACAATGTCTCAGCAGCCGGGATCGATACAACCCAGAAACTCGGTGATCTGATCACCGATGCCGGAGTAACCTGTTACTATGTATCATGGTTCAATGCAACATCGCAGATGATGGAATCTGATATCATCTATCCGGATGGATCGCAGGACCCCACATATCCGATCAGGGGAGGACAGGCATACTTTGTATTTGTAAGGAATGACATGGACGTTGCCATAGTGGGAACACTCTGGTGAGGACTCCCGAAAGGGATGGATGAAGGGATACCGTTCCCTTCTCTATTTTCTTTTTCACCCGAAATTTTTGTATTTTCCGGTCCGTATTCAGCAGTCATGCTCGATACACAAGTGTACAACAGAATTGACGGATCGAAAACCTGTACGATGCGGCAGCGGAATCTGATAAAATTTCGATCAATCCCAGATGGTGCGCCAACCCCTCTGGTGCACAACTTTAATTAAGCACAGGCGAACAGTTCTATTGATGAAAATAACAAACATATTACTGATTGTGATCGCAGGCATCTCGCTTCTGATGGCAGGATGCGTCAGCGATGAACTCACCACCGAGCAGATCGCAGAGCAGATGCGAGAACACAGGAATAGTGTGCAGGAATATACCTACACAATGGTCATGACCGACATGATGCGCAACGAGACCATGGTCGTCGATCTTGCCTACAAGAATCCAGGCATGATCCGGATGGAATATAAGGAGCCTGTTGAGGTCGCAGGTCAGTTGCAGGTCTCAAACGGCACCTGCATGTGGATGTATGACCCGGGGAGCAATACTGTCAGGACGGTAACGATCCCTGAGGATGCTCAGATGAACGAAACCTTAAACGCCAGATTCATCGAGGAGTTGCTGGATACATGCACCATCGAACCACAGGGAAGAGCAGTCTTCGAGGGGCGCGGATGTCACGTCGTCACGGCAACTCCGAAGGACGCGGACGCGTTTGCAACATCTATGAGATTATGGCTCGATAGGGAGACATGGATGCCACTCAAGATAGACACCTCACAGAACGGCAAACTGGTAATGAGGGTAGAGTATAAGGATATGCGATTCGATTCAGAGATCCCTGTCAGCACGTTCGAATTTGAGATTCCTGAAGGCGCAACCGTTGAATCGATGGACGAAACGACCGTTATGCCGGAGATGACCCTTGAGGAGGCGCAGGCAGAGGTCACATTCGAGATCAAGGAGCCAGACCATCTGCCGCCTGGCTACGAGAGGGGCATGATCATGACTGTCCCGGTTTCGGCATCTGATAAGGGTGTGATCATCACATACACCAACACAACCGAAGAGGATGTGTCATCATCCCAGCTCACAACCGTTCAGCTGATCGAAAGCCCATACAATGAGTCGGCAGAGCGACCAGTGCCAGATGATGGAGACGTCGAGACTGTCTGGATCAACGGGCATGAATGCACCATAATGACGATGCAGGGAATGATCGGCGAAACCCGGGTGTTGCAATGGGATGACCATGAACGCGACTTTATGCTGGCAGGTGCGCTTGATCGGGAAGCGATGATCCGGATTGCGGAATCGATCTGATGGTGAAAAGAACAGTATATTACCGATTGCAATCGCAGGCATCTCGCTTCTGATGGCAGGATGCGTCAGTGATGAACTTACCTCCGAACAGATCGTAGAGCAGATGCAGGAACACAAGAATGATGTGCAGGAATACACCTACACCATGGTCTGGGCAGACATGATGCTCAATGAGACTGTAGTTATCGATTTTGCCTACAAAACCCCGGGCATGATCCGGATGGAATACAAGGA
>DTYY01000164.1 GCA_012961645.1 Methanosarcinales archaeon
ATCTGAGTGATCATCATCAGGAATTGGAGAGTCTATTGACACAAAAGTTCCAAATTATACATGCGGAGTAGTATATTAACGTTTAAGGCAACGTCGGTTCATGTGATATTATGATGACGATAGAAGAGCAGGTAAGACTGGCAGAAAAGGCAGCACTCGGACTCGCATCTGCATCCACAGAGGCAAAGAACAGTGCACTTACACGTGTGGCTCGCAACCTGGATGAGAATAGAGATGAGATACAGAGGGCGAACGATATGGATGTGGAGGACGCAGAGAAAGCAGATCTCGCACCGGCGCTCATCAAAAGGCTTGCGCTCGATGATAAAAAGATCGATGAGATCATCGAGGGCGTAAGATCGGTGATCAAGCTCGTTGATCCGGTTGGAAAGGTTCTTTCTGCAACCGAACTTGATGAATCGCTCAATCTTTACAGGGTTAGAACCCCTATCGGCTTAATCGGCGTGATCTTTGAGTCGCGACCTGATGCGCTCGTTCAGATCGGGACGCTCTGCATCAAGTCAGGAAATGCGGTCGTGTTAAAAGGCGGAACTGAAGCCAGAAGAAGCAATCGTATACTGTTTAGCCTGATAAAAGATGCAATCGAAGAGGATGTGATATTCAAAGATTCAATACAGCTTGTTGAGACGAGAGAGGACGTGCATGAGCTTCTGAAACTCGACAGCCACATCGATCTCATGATCCCGAGGGGATCGAATTCGCTTGTGAGATACATCCAGGAGAACACGAAGATCCCGGTACTCGGGCATTCGGACGGGATATGCCATGTTTACGTTGATAAGGATGCTGATCTTGATATGGCGATTGATATTGCAGTTGATTCGAAGTGCCAGTATGCTGCGGTCTGCAATGCGATGGAAACCCTCCTTGTCCACACGGATGTTGCTGAAAAGTTCCTATCCCGGGTCAAGGCAAGGTATGATACAGAGGGTGTCGAGTTGAGGGGAGATGAGCGGGTGAGAGCAGTGATCGGGTGTGATACGGCATCTGATGAGGACTGGATAACCGAGTACAACGACCTGATCCTCTCGATTAAGATTGTTGACTCGCCGGGGGGCGCGATCGATCATATAAACCGGTATGGAAGCCACCACACCGATGCGATCGTGACATACAATGAAAAGACTGCTGAACGATTCTTAAACGAGGTCGATTCATCCTCGGTGATGTGGAACTGCTCAACAAGGTTTGCGGATGGATTTCGGTACGGGCTTGGTTCCGAGGTCGGGATATCGACAGGCAAGATCCACTCCCGTGGTCCTGTTGGGCTCGAGGGGCTCACGATCTATAAGTACAAGTTGGTAGGGGCAGGTCAGATCGTTGCCGATTATGTCGATGGCAGGAAGCGGTTCACCCATAGACGGCTGGTATGAGTATGAGGTCGCTTCGAACAGATCGGGTCGTTGTCAAGGTCGGGACGAACACGCTTGCCACTGAGGGCAGGGGCCTCAACTATGTACTGATCGAGAGCATCGCAGAGCAGATATCCGATCTCAAGAGGCAGGGGAAGGAGTTTATCATCGTCACATCAGGTGCTATCGGGGTCGGGTGTAATGAACTTTCGCTTCCAGAAAGACCATCTGAGATCGTTTTGAGGCAGGTTTGCGCTGCAATCGGGCAGAGCAAGGTTATGGAGGTGTATCATCGTGCATTTGAACACTACGGCGGGATCGTCGCCCAGATCCTCCTCACTTATGACGATTTCAAAGACGAGTTGAAGCATGGAAACATGAGAAACGGGATACGCGAACTCCTGAAATTGAATGTTACGCCGATTGTCAATGAGAATGACGTCGTTGCAACAGACGAGATAAGTGATACATTTGGCGATAACGACAATCTATCAGCGATGGTCTCTGTTGATGCTGGCGCAGGTCTTCTGATCATCCTGACCGATGTTGATGGATTGTATGATGGCAATCCGGGAGATAATGACGTTAAGAGGTTGATCAGTACAGTTACAGCGATAACACCAGAGATAACGGCTTCGGCAGGCAGAACCGGATCTAAACTTGCTGTTGGCGGGATGAAGACAAAAATCGATGCTGCGAGGGTCTGTATGGAGGCGGGCTGTGATCTCGTGATCGCGAATGGGCAGGAGGACGACGTGATCAGAAGGATCGTCGGGGGTGAGGAGATAGGGACGCTCTTTCGTGGGAGGCGCGAGCAGCTATGATGACAATTGATGCTGCACAGAAGGTTCTGGATCGCTTCTCTCTTGATCGGAGAACTTATGTGGATTTAAAAGATTCTTTAGGACGTGTTTTGTCAGAGGACATCGTTTCAGGGGTTGATATCCCGTCTTTTGACCGATCAGATATGGACGGATATGCGATCAGGGACCGGGATCTCGATGGCAGAAGGTTTAAGCTGGTCGGAGAGATGCATGCTGGAAGCGATCTGGAACTGATCGTTGAACTGGGTGAATGTGTGTGGGTTGCAACCGGTGCTAAGATCCCTGCTGGTGCAAATCTCGTTGTTCCGGTTGAAAACACGGAAAAGATCGGAAATGACGTGATAGTTTACGAAACCGGAAAGGAATCGTATATTTCAGAGAGGGGTTGTGATATAAAGTGCGGAGAGACTGTTTTGAAGATGGGTTGCATCGTAAATGACCGGAATATCGGAATCCTTGCAGCACTGGGAATCAAAAACGTGCAGGTGTATGATGCGCCCACCGTTGCGATCATCGCAACAGGCGACGAACTCGCCCGGATAGGCGATGTGAACTCAATAACACTCTCAGCAATCGTTGCACAATCCGGCGGCTCATCGGTTTTCATGGGAACCGTGACTGATGAGATTTCTCGCGTAAAACAGAAAATAAAGGCGGCAGCAAAGTACGACGTCATCATAACATCCGGAGGCATCTCATCCGGGAAGAAAGATCTCATACCAATCATCGTCTCAGAAATGGGAGAGGTGCTCTTTCACAGGGTAAAGATGCGCCCCGGTATGCCGATGCTTGCTGGCATAATAGGTGAAAAACCGATTCTCTGTCTGCCAGGAAATGTCACATCCTGCTTTATCTGCGCTCATGTCTTCCTGCGTCCGATGCTCCTGCGGATGGCGCATCTGCCGTCTGATGCGAGGATGAGGCATGCGAGATTGTCAGAGGAGGTGACCTCAGAATATGGTATGCGCCGCTATCTTCCGGTTAAACTGGTGGAAGGGGTTGCATATCCCACGTTCAGGGGGTCTGGTCTGATCACGTCGATCGCTTATGCGGATGGAATTGTTGCGATCAGGGAGGGTGAGACGCTGACGGGAGGGGGAGTCGATGTCAGAATGTTTTGAGGATTTGTGTAAATACATGACTTTCGGATAAATCAAATTTCTTGCCATCCTGAATGAGACACCTTTATATGAGATGAACACATATTCTATACCGAATGTCGGAAGAGGAGCGTATATCCAAAATTCTAAGCACCATCCGCAAGATTGAAGAGTCGAAACAACCTGTTAGTATATATTTTAACCAGAATTCCGTCCCATTTTCTCTCGCACAATACTATCGCTATCGCAGAATACTTCGAAAATGTGGTGAGGAAGGGCTTCGAGATGGGAGAAAAGATGGAAATTACACAAAAATGACAGAAAGAATAAAAGATTACGTAATAACTATAGTTAAGGATAATAGAAGTATACCATCATCCCAATTACAGAGCAAGATTCTAAATCAGTTCAATGTACAGATTTCTTTATCCAGTTTGAATAATTTCAGGGCATCCGCATCATTGACAAGACTGCCTGCCCAGAAGGAAGAGAAATATAAACGCCAAAAATCTGGGGGTGGCGAGATTCTCACGTCTTTATCCTTTTTCACCAACATTATAGAGCTATACACCAAAATAATAGCTGAACAGGTGGATATTGTTCGTCAATCACCATCATTCAAGCAGAATAAAGAGCTCGAAAAAGACAATCCAGACATTCGTTTGCATGGAAAATTCACCAGTGAGTACAACCAATTAGAATCTGTGAGAGAAAACCGTTTCAAATCAATTGACGATAAAATCGAGGATAAAGATTTTTCAGCTATGAATCTCTTTAAAATGTCAGAAAAGACGATTTCTCGGTATAATCTGGCTCTGTTGTGCCTGCCTCTGGTCACATCGAACGGAAGATCAAGCAGGGTGAATCGTGTGAAAGGAAACGATTTATCTTTCTTATGTGGGTATAATTACAAAGATGCGTCACTCAATAGATATATTCAAGAATTGAAATATCTCAAAGTCTCTGATCGCTTGATTACCGCAACAGCGAAGTTCTGGATGGATTTCTGGCGAAATGAATCTGAGGATGGGACTTACTTCGTGTGTTATTACATCGATGGCAATACGAAAGCATTGTGGTCCTCGAACAGATGTTACAAAGGTCGAGTGACTATGCTTGGTCGCGTCATGAATTGTCTCGAAAACGTGTTTATTCATGATGGTAAAGGGCATCCGCTCTATTTTCAGACCTTTCAAGGGCATGCCGATCTTGGAAA
>DTYY01000165.1 GCA_012961645.1 Methanosarcinales archaeon
AAAGTAGTACACTACCATATTTTTGAAGAGAATGAAGTACCTGACCATCCTTGCGGTTCTTGCTCTCGTTCTGGCAGCAGGTTGCGTGACTCCATCAGACCAGGAGGGGGCAAAAGACGCCGACCACGCAGAACCTGCCGGAGAAGCGGAATCAGAGCATGAGGCTGCAGTTAAGATCGGCACGCTGCTGCCGCTCACTGGAGACCTTGCCGCTTATGGCGGACCGATGGAGGATGGAGCGCGGCTTGCGGTGAAGCAGGTGAACGAGAATGAAGGCGTTCTCGGTAGCGAAATCACTCTTGTCACAATGGATTCGGGCACCTCCACGACCATTGCAAACGAGGCGATGAATCATCTGGCAACCGTGGAGCAGGTTCCGGCGGTGATCGGTGCTGCAGGAAGCAGTGTGAGCATGGCTATCATCAACATAGCGATCAGCAACAAAATCGTCCAGATATCCCCGTTCAACACCGGACCCGACTTCACGACGTACCCTGACGACGGATTCTACTGGAGAACCGTCCCATCGGACGCGTTGCAGGGCAAAGCGATGGCAAAACTTGCGAATGAGAGCAGATATGCCACTGCAAGCACGATCGTTATCAACAATGATTACGGAGTAGGATTCGAGGAGGTCTTCAAGGAAGAGTTCGAAAAATTCGGCGGAACGGTTGTTGATCGTGTCAAATACGAATCTACCGCAGCAACGTTCGATTCTGAGGTTGACAAGGTATCTGCGAACGATCCAAACGTTATCGTCCTTGTTGGCTACCCTGACACCGGAAGTATAATCCTCAAAGCAGCGTACGAGAAAGGCGCCATGGATACGAGTGAATGGCTGCTTTCAGAGGGTATGCGCACCGATGAACTGGCTGAGAAGGTCGGGAAGGACACTGAAGGTAAATACGTCGTGGCTGGATTTACAGGGACGACACCAGATCCGCGGGCTGCAGGTCCTGCTTACGATGTCTTTGCAACGGCTTACAAGGCAGAATACGGGAGAGAACCTGCCACATTCAGCTCGAACACATACGATGCGGCTGCGATAATCGCTCTTGCGATCGAGAAAGCAGGGAGCGCAGACGGAACCATGATCCGGGATACGATACCCATTGTGACAAACGCACCCGGCGAGGAGGTCTCTGACATCGGAACAGCGCTTGCACTGATCAGGAATGGGACAGAGATCAACTATCAGGGCGCATCAGGAGAGATCACCTTCGATAGTGTCGGCGATGTCTTCGGAGAGTACTGCACGTGGCAGATAACAGATGATGGAAGCGTAACGCTGGGCGAGTCGGTAACAGTCGAGTAACCGCCCGGCGGGTTTTTATTTTTTTAGAGACGTCGTTATAGATTAATCATAAACATGTATACGCCAGAGAGTGATGCCCGCATTGCAATAATGGGCGCGGGAGCCATCGGTTCTGTGATTGGAGGTATGCTTGCAAGAGCCGGGCATGAGGTGACACTGGTGGGAAGAAATCCCCACATCAGATCGATCTCAGAAAACGGGCTTTACATCGCTGGAATCTGGGGAGAACATACGGTAACCAACCTGAACGCCGTGACATCGCCCCCTTGTGAAGACCATGACATCGTCTTCCTGACCGTCAAGTCGTATGATACAAAAACCGCTGCAAGAGCCGCACTTCCAATGCTCGGGCAGGGTGGCGTCATCATATCGATGCAGAACGGGCTTGGGAACGTGGAAACGCTCGCCGAAATCGCAGGCAGGGAGCGGACGGTCGGAGGAATGGGGATATTTGGTGCAGTCGTGCCCGAACCGGGAAGTGTCAGGGTAACGGTCATAGCATCAGATACCCTTGTCGGAGAGATCGA
Organism: Methanosarcinales archaeon; assembly: GCA_012961645.1. Classification (GTDB taxonomy): domain Archaea; phylum Halobacteriota; class Methanosarcinia; order Methanosarcinales; family Methanogasteraceae; genus Methanogaster_D. The sequence continues at coordinate 1,843 of DTYY01000165.1, forward strand.
TGGCAACTGCACCCCGCGTGTGGAAGGCATCGCCAGAATGCTTGCCACCGCTGGAATCCCGACGAGAGCGTCAGAGAAGATTATGCTCGAGATATGGCATAAAGCCCTGTACAATATCGCATTAAACCCATTATCAGCTATATTCGAGGTGACGTACGGCGAGATTGCTGATAGTCCCCATACCAGATGGCTTGCCAGTGAGTTGATCTCAGAAGCCTTCCGGGTTGCGGAAGTTGCGGGCATAGACCTTGGTATGAACTCGCCTGACGAGTATCTACAGATACTGTGGAGCCAGTTGCTTCCCCCGACAAGAGATCACAGATCGTCCATGCTGCAGGACATCGTTCGCGGAAAGTTGACCGAGATAGATTACATCAACGGGAAGGTGGTGGAACTGGGTGCAGAATATGGAATCGAGACGCCGTATAACAACGCCGTCGTCAGAATGGTTAAGGCAAAGGAGGTTTTCGGACCCACATGAGAGAGACCAATCGGGATATCGAAGCCATCGACTTTGAAGAGGAGATAAAACGGCTAAAATCGCCCAGACGCCCCCATGACATGGTTTTTGTGGGAGATTCACTGCTCAGGGCGGTGCTCTGTGAAGGCGAGGGCAAATGGTACATCCATGACTATGATGAGTTCTTCCTCCACTACAGTGGCGATGTCGTGATCGAGTCGGATGAATCCACAATCGTACTGAGACCTGGCACGGGCGTGCTGGTGCCCGCCGGAGTCAGACACAGGACGAACTGCCAGAATCAGGCGTTATTCCTCGTCTTCAGGCACAAAAAGACGTCTTGCATGCTGGCGTAGACAGAACGAGGGTTTTGCAGCTTCGCAAATCCCGTGAAATGTTATACTTACGATAAACAAAGAGGAATAAGATGACTTTAGAGAATTTAACCGAATTTCCATCGACAGACCCGAGCAATCTGATCAGATTGAGGGATAGTATCTATTCTGCTGACCTGTTTATAACCGCAGTTGCCCATCTTGATCTCTTTTCATGGCTTGATGAGAATCCTGCAGGTATGCGGGAGATTTGTTACTCGTTGCAGATCGAAGAAAGACCCACCGATGTGATGCTCACTCTCTTCAAGTCACTGAACCTGATTGAAGAGAACGAAGGTCTGTATCATCTGACAGAACTTTCGAGGGATCACCTTATCGAGTCGTCTCCGTGGTTTTTGGGGCCATACATCTCTTCGTTGAAAGAAAGACCAATCTGTGATGAGATGTTGAAGGTTTTAAAGACCGACAAACCTGCAAACTGGGGGGCAAAGAAGGATGAAAAGGAGTGGTCACTTGCAATGGAGGACGATGATTTTGCAGAGGCTTTCACAGCAGGTATGGATAGCCGCGGTGCATATCTTGCTCCGGTTCTTGCAAAAACAATCGATCTATCAAAGTACAGCAGGTTGCTGGATATTGCAGGCGCATCCGGCATTTATTCATCGGCTATGGTGTCAGAACAGCCACATCTGTCAGCATCCATCTTTGAAAAACCTCCGGTTGATAGGATTGCAAAATACTCGATAGACAAAAGGAGGATGTCAGATAAAATCAAAGTGATCGCCGGGGACATGTTCAAAGATGAGTTTCCCACTGGTTTTGATCTTCATCTCTTCTCCAATGTCTTGCATGATTGGGATATCAGAGAGGTTAAAGTGTTACTTGAAAACTCGTACAGAAATCTAAGTCCGGGTGGCAGGGTAATGATCCATGATGCTCATCTAAATGCAGAAAAAACCGGTCCTTTGCCAGTAGCTGAGTATTCTGTTCTGCTGATGTTTTCAACTGAAGGGAGATGTTATTCAGTATCCGAAATGGAAGAACTATTGAATGAAACCGGATTTTCTGAGATAAAATATGTACCGACAGTTGCAGATCGGAGTGTGATCGTGGGAGAAAAATCGGTATAATCACGCTTCACACGGATCGCTGAACACCGACAGATCGTTATCTCGTCTCCTCTTCGACCCATCCCAGGTACGCGTCATACCCCTCGATTATTGGAAGAGCGATGATCTCTGGAACTTCATAACTGTGCAATTCGGTTATCCTCGAAATAATTTCTTTTATTCTCCCCTTTCTTGTTTTGATCACCAACAAATCCTCTTTTTCGATGCATGACTCCCCTTTCCACCTGAAGTACGATTTGACCCCTATGATGTTCACGCATGCCGCAAGTCTCTCTTCGATCAGTACGCCCGCTATATCTTCTGATTGATCGGCGACTGCTGTGCAGAGGATCACTACGAATTCATCCATTTACTATGTTTCTCCATCAAACCGTTCCAGCATGGCACGTTCTGTATATGCTCCGATCTCCATGCCAGCGATCTCATAATCCCGCGCGATGCCACAGAGCGCGACGACTGCGCACCGATATCCGGATGTTTGTCTCTTGCTGTGGTTGTGATCATTCAACCACCTGCGACTGGAGGGAATATCGCTACCTCGTCACCATCCACGAGTTCTGTTTTTATTCCGTTCAGAGACTGGATGTGTCTTCCTCTCTTCAATATGTTCACATATTTCCTGATCGTGCCAGATTCGTCGAATATCAGATCGTGTGCATCATAAGATGTGCAGAGCGTGGCGATCAGATCCTCTACGGTGGCTCTATCATCCAGTTCAAGATCGAGTTCCTTTCCGAAGACCTCTCTGAATTTTGCAAATGCTTTCACTTTGATTATCATTTCAGGACATTGTTATGTTATTAACATGGTATAAACATCTGTTTCGACCATTTCTTAAATTATAAAATAAATAAAATTTAAATATAATCTATAATGAAATTCAAATACCCTCTGACACCATCAATCCGTCGGTGTAATTTTACTGACTTTGATACGTATGCCAGACAGAGGAGCACTTCTTTTTTAGTCCGCCTCTTGAAGCCCAAAGCAAGATGGATACGCATCTGAATCATATCTTCTAAACACCCATCCCGATATTCTTTTGTCAAATCTTTTTTAATATTTTTCAATGCATTTATAACATCAATATCTTTTATTTTTGGATTCTCTCGATAATAATCTGCAATTGCGCCCTCAATTGCGAACAGCGTATCCGTATATTCTTCCTCCATCCCCTCCTTTATCCTGAGCGGTGAAACAAGTGCCGAATCCGGCAGTAAAAGCTCTTCTATCGGTTCCAATCCAATCTCGATCACTTCGTCTCCTTCACCTACCGTGTATTTTGACTCCATCTCCAGATCATATCCTGCTTGCCGCAAATCATTAGACTTGTTGCTAATTAGCGCTCACATGCACCAAAAAGCTTTAAATTAAATGAGATATACCTCATAAAATAT
>DTYY01000166.1 GCA_012961645.1 Methanosarcinales archaeon
GGATGCGGCAGAACATCGCTGGCGAGATTTTGGGGAGTTCGAGCCACTATGGCACAACTGATCATCTCTGATATCCATGCCGATATACGTGCACTCGATGCGATCATGGAAATCGTCCGGGATCAGGCGTTCATCGATCGGTATGGAAAGATCACGAGAATCATAAACCTCGGCGACGTTGTTGGGCGTGGATTTCACCCGGTCGAAGTGATCGAGCGGTTACTGGACTGTATGGAGGAGACAAAACTCGTATCCATTATGGGGAACCACGATGAGGCATTTTTACTAAATATAAACATCATTGGAGACGTTTTTTTAGGAGAAAAGGTTAATTCGGAACTACGAGGTAATCGAAGGTATATGCGATTTTTAAAAAGCCTGCCGCAGTATATGATCGATGAGAATGACCGGATTCTTGCGGTGCATGGGGGACCGATCGATCCGTCTACGATAAGGGAGAAAATCTGTCCTAACGATCTGCTGTACCGGCGAACATGGCAGAGAATCTCGGAGTGTGGCTATGATTATTGTGATGCTTCAGGGTATTACTACACACCAGAGCATGCGCTTGGGTATGTGAGTGAATCGCTTGGCAGAGGTTTTCTGACGATCTGCGGGCATGAGCATCTCGAAGCATGTTATATGGAGGTTGACAGGAAGCCAAAGAGCATCATAGACAGTATGATCCGGCGGGAGGAGGTTTTTTCAAACCACCGCATCCATATAAAATTGATGATGCGTCAGAAAGGCGTGAGTTACCTTGTCAGGATGGGTATTGCAGGGTCCGGGCAGACTTTGAGGGGTAATTCGCATTTCGGGCTGATCTGGGAGCAGAAGGGCGCAGATTGGGTTGGCTTGTTCAGTTTCACTGCCCCCTAAATCGGCACGCCTTCGGTCTGTGTCAGTTTACCAAACTCCTGCATCAACTTCCTTGTGACACTGCCAACCGTTCCATCACCGATTACGCGCCCGTCGATCTCTGTGATCGGTGCAACCTCAGCAGCCGTGCCTGTGACAAACACCTCGTCTGCTGTGTATATGTCAAAGAGTCCGAGATCGATCTCATGAACCTGCCAGCCAAGGCTATGCGCAATCTCGATCACACATGCACGTGTGATCCCGCGGAGGTTGTTCATGGCAGGCGGCGTCGAGATAACGCCTTTTTTCACAACGAAGATGTTGTCGCCGGATCCTTCTGAGATATTCCCGTGTACATCGAGTATGATCGCTTCATCGGCGCCTCCCTGATTCGCCTCAATCTTTGCAAGGATGTTGTTCAGATAGTTGAGTGATTTGATATTCGGAGAGAGCGATTCGGGCGCGTTGCGGCGTACAGTGACCGTAACAGCGGTAAGCCCGTCGTCATACAGATCACCGTACATCGCACCCCATGGCTGGGTTATGATGAAGATATTTGGCTTGCCGCACTTCTCAGGATCAAGCCCGAGATCGCCGACCCCTCTGGATACGATCGGTCGTATGTATGCATCGGTCATGTTGTTGACCCGGAGTGTTTCGAGAATCGCTTCCTTCATTTCACTCTTTGTCAGCGGAATTTTTAGCAGAATCGCCTTTGCCGAGTCGTACAATCGGTCGATATGCTCATCCAGGCGAAAAACGCGTCCGTTGTACGCACGTATTCCTTCAAACACACCATCACCGTATAAGAAACCATGATCATAGATCGAGGTCACCGCCTGATCCTGCGGCACAAAACTACCATTCGCATAAATCTGAAGCATGTTGTCACCTGTAAACTGTTACGCATGATCATTTATAGATGTTCTGGTCTGCTGGGGTAGAATAAGACGACGCGATTACTCGTGGCTCCTCGCCAAAGAACCGTGCGTGCGAACTTCCACCACATACGGCTGGATTCGCCGCTGTTTTGTACCTGAACAAAGGTTTTTTAAAGCCTTGAGACACATCGCTGTTAGAATGTCAGGGGCATAAAAATGAGCGACTACAACACAATATTGTATGTTGGAGAGACGTTGATCAGACTGCTCTGGGATGGCATAAAAGCAGACCCTGAAGTCAGCTCTATAATCCAGTCCGAAGATCAGATAACCTTATACTCCCCCGAAGAGATAGAGTCCGGTAAGAAATTGTCTTTGTTTCTGTATCAAATTGTTGAAAATGATTATCTGAAGAATCAGGAGGTGTAAACAGTTAATTCAGCAAAACTTAACCAGCCTCCTCTGGTATTAAGCCTCTTTTACCTCATCACAAGCCATACACAGAATATAGCCAGTGATCACCTGTTGTTGGGGAAGGTGATGCAGATATTTCATGATAATGCTATACTGCTGGGTTCTGTTCTTCATGAGAGTTTAGTGGGTGAAGAATTGAGGTTGATATTAACCTGAACAGTTTTCAAATTCCCCCCTACAACTTGAAATCGACCTCAACAGTCTCTTTCAACATCTCCTTAAACCC